>DANJ01000005.1 GCA_002497285.1 Candidatus Pacearchaeota archaeon UBA92 | reverse complement strand
TGACATATGTCAGTTGGCTATACATTTAGTTCTACTTAATCAACTTTTCTTTGCAAATATTAAGAAAAACACTCTTCTCTATCTTGTTTATATAATCTGAAGAGATTATTATATTGCCTGTTAATTTTGAGATGATTAAGTTTTTTACCTTGTTTCCTCTTTTTGCCATTTCAATTGAAGATACATTTCCCACCTTGCTTCCCTTAGAATCATAAATTACCATTCCTTTTATTTTATATGCCGGGCGGATGTTCAGAAAAACTGCGTGAGGGGTTATTTTTTCTATATATCTCGAACCTATAACTATCTCTCTCCTTAGGAATCCTTTGTCTACGCCAATTCCAGCTATTCTCAGATTTTTCTTGTCTATATATAAAGTCTCAATGACGCCTATAAAACTTCCATTGGAGTCTATCACCTCTCTTCCAAGTATATCATCTGATGTGAGATAATTATTTTTGTTCATGGCGCCCCTCTTTAAGGATTATCGAATCGCCATTATTGCCTATATCTGATAGTTTAATTACAAACGCTTTGTGTAGAAAACGCCTTATATGCATCTTGCTGATTATATTTGTATTTCCTACTCTCTCAATTTTTTTTACTTTCCCAAGTACTTTCCCCTGATGGGTTATAACTTTCTTATTCATATTCAGAATAGCCGGATCTATCGATAACAGGATACTATCTTTTGAAATAATCTCAATATAATCGCTTCCGATATAGAGATTTCCAATCTTTGGATGTCGAGTGAATATCCCTTTAATATTCATCGCCCGCAAACTATATCTCACATCTTTTACGGCACCTATCTTCTCCCCACTCCTTGAAAGAACACGAAGACCAAGAAGCTCTTTCACAGATCTTGTATGCTCCATCAATGATTTATCTTTTATGATTTCTTCCATATTAATTAACCCCCAACCATCCCAATATATTTATCCCAAAATAATAAAATAGAACTATGATAGCCACATATTTAAACACTACTCCAAGCGTGAGAGCAGTGAAAAGCTTCTTAGAATTGTATTTAGTTATTCCAAGGCCGAAAGTAAGAAGAGGGGCCGGAAGAGGAAGGAGATTGAAAAGAAAAATAGCATATACTCCAAACTTATTTACAAGTCTTCTCAACTTGTATAATTGTCTTGTAGAAGCCAGGTGAATGAAAAAAGGACTTAGTTTTATTCCAGCATAATAATTGAAAACATTACCTGCTATTGTTCCTATGAAAATAGCAATAAATGCCGTATACATAGAAGTTCCTGCAATAAGCGCTGAGACGAGGAATATTTCTTGAGGCACCGGGATGAAGAACAGGCTACCTACAAATCCAGCATAAAATAGCCCCCATGGGCTAGGATTTGTAAGGTCTTCTCGGGCAAAATTTCCAAATTTTTCTAAAAGGGCAATACCAAAATAATTCTGGTTGGAGAAGACTAAATAATAGACTATTCCGGCTGCAAGGAAAAAAAGAATAAGAAAAGATGCAGCAATAGTGCCTATTTTTTTATAATTAGTAGATTCGTAAATAAAGTTATAATTAGCCATGCCTTATCCAAGAATCTTGAAAATATAAGCCTTTGTTGTCCAGATTATCAAACGCCGATGGCAGGAATCGAACCTGCATATCCGTGAGGAAACGGAGTTAGCAACCCCGCGGGCTACCACTGCCCAACATCGGCATAGGTAATGCTAATATTCAGAGTTTTTAAAAATGTGCATTTCCTCTAAATCGGATGAAACATATCTTCATAATAGAACATTTAGAACCTAAATTATGGCCTTGGTGTATAATTGAATACAAGAGCATCTCTGGAATTGTTGGCAAAAGCAATTTATGGTTTACAAACATAGATAAAAGAGATATAAAAAAATTGTCTAAATATGGAAAAGTCTTCTCTGAATCTATAAAGGATATGAATCTTGAAAATGCTTGCGTCTTAGATCCAGATTCAGAAGTTTTATTGTCCCCTCAGAACTCTAAGAAATTCCAACATTTTATTTTCGGAGGGATTTTAGGAGATAATCCGCCTAAGAAAAGAACTTCTCCTGAATTGACAAGATTTATCAAAAATGCAGAGACAAGAAATATCGGAAAAGAGCAATTTAGTACAGACAACGCAGTTTATGTAGTCCATGAAATCCACAATGGCAAAAAATTTTCAGATATAAAATTTAAGGACACCATTGAAATAGGCATAAACAAAATAGAATCTGTAATTTTGCCTTACAGATATCCTATGATAAACAAGAAGCCCAGAATATCAAAAGAACTTATTACCTATTTGAAGAAACATCCCGGATTTGACTGATTATTTGCTCTTTCCTTTCTTATCTTCCTTAATATGGACATCCAGTTGAGGGAAAGGTATACTTATTCCAGCTTTGTTAAGTACATTGTAAATTCTAGTATTTGCCTCATCAATTGCTGCAAACCTTTCATTGTAGTCTTCAACATGAAAATAAGCCTTAAAATTCAAAGATGAATTCGCCATTTCAACAAATCTGACAACGGGTTCAGGCTCATTGATAAATCCTTTAATCTTTTTTATCTCGCTCAAAACAAGTTTCTTAACTTCTTCGATATTACTTCCATAAGCTACTCCAAATAGAATAATAACCCTAGATTTTTTTTCAGGAAGAGTCACATTTTGTATTTTACTATCTGCTAATCTCGTATTTGGCATAATTATAAGTTCATTATCAAAAGTCAGAATTCTTGTGCTTCTCAAACCGACTTGCAAAACTCTTCCTTTCGTTTCAGCATCCAAGTAAATTAAATCTCCAACTCTGATTGATTTATCGAGCAAGATAGAAATTCCTGAAAATACATTTGCTAAAGTTGGTTGTAAGGCTAAAGCTACAGCCAATCCAGCGATTCCAAGCCCTGCAAGAAGAGGACCTATCTCAATACCCCATAAAGTCAAGATATACAACGCAGCCAAAATAATCCACGCAACTCTTAAAACACTATTAACCAAAGAGAGCAAACTTTCTCGAGTAGAAGAACTCCCATTCTTTATTTTACTTCTTAAAACAACAAAAAGTACTATGTCTACAAAAAGATATGCAATATAAGCAAGAATCAAGATTATTACCGAACTAACAATTTTCGCAAATACTTCATCAACTCCTGGAGCAAGGGGAATCTCTTCAAGAGCTATCCTCATTCCTATGAGCAAAATAAGCAAGGTAACTGGTTTTGATGCTTTTTCAACAAATAAATCATCGATAGGAGTTTTTGTTTTTGCCGTTGTTCTCAAAACAACTTTTTCGATAATGAATGCGGTAAGCCTCAAAATAACAAAAACGCCAATCAGCACAACAAGGGCTCTCAAGTACGGATTCGAAACATATTGATCAAGAAAAGATATCATTCAATTATATACAAAAAGTCTCTTTTAAAGCTTATGAAACAAATCTCCAGCCGAACAGTTCATTTCTTTCCAGCTTTTTTCTCTGCCCTAACAATCATATCTTTTTTCAATCCAAGAAACACACCACCTTTTTTAGCGCCAACATAAGTATTCTCTCCTGGTTTTAGGATATCATTCAATGCATCTAACTCAATGTCAACATGAGTTACACTTGCTCCAGATTTCCCTTTAAGATGAATATAAACATCCGCCTTGCCTAAATGTATTTTTCCTGGTCCTGCTCCACTCATTTTCTTATTTCTCCAATTATCTTATTCGAAATTTCTTCCAACTCTTGTTTTGAAGTATCAAACTTCAAGTCATAATTAGGAGGGTTACCCATTTTAAAAGACTTGTCATCTTCAGTAATTTTTCCGAGTAGCTTTTCTTTCATATTAATTAATGGTTTATCTCTTTCAATCACTCTTTGCATCCTTAAGTCCAATGGAGCATCAACTTTAATTATTAATACTCTAGCTTCTATGGGCTTAGCCGATTCAGACAACTTGTCAACTGTTTCTTTGTCTCCGAAAGAATGTTCTATTATCACAGAGCTACATTTATCCAGATAAGCTTTAGATATAATCGAAGTAATATCATACTTAACAAAATCCTTTTTTTGCTTTTCTATTCTGTGGAAACCATAAATAAAATTTTTTATTACATCTATTGAAAGAAGAGCACAATTACCCATTTTCTTATGAAGATTCCTGGAAAGAACTGTTTTTCCGCTTCCCATTGGACCATCAATTATGATAAGAACAGGTTTGTCCATCAAATCTCAGGGAAGCTAAACTTTAAAAGCCCTCTTGTCGCCTTAATATTATAGCGGGGTGGAGCAGCCTGGAGTGCTCACCGGGCCCATAACCCGGAGGTCGCGTGGTTCAAATCCCGCCCCCGCTATTGTCTTAAGAATGGAAAATATCCACACACTATTGTTCTACAAGTTCATAACGCTGAAAAACGTAAATGAAATTGCAGAAAAGCAGAAGCAAATATGTGATTCAATCGGATTAAAAGGTAAAATCCTATTGGCCGAGGAAGGCATTAATGGTTCTGTTTCTGGGGCACAAGAACAAGTAGAAGCATATAAGACTGAAATGAAGAAAGATGAATTCTTCTCAGACATAATTTTTAAGGAGGAAATTGGCTCATTAATGCCATTTGAAAGAATGGTTGTCAAGGTAAAGAAGGAGATAATTCGTTTAGATATTCCATTAGATGTTAAAAAAACAGGAAAGCATATTTCTCCAGAAGAGTTTTTAGATTTATACAATAAAAATGAAGAAATTACCGTTTTAGATGCAAGGAATAATTATGAATCTCAAATAGGAAAATTCAAGGATGCAATTACCCCAGACATAAAGACTTTCAGGGAATTCCCTAAAGTTGCAGAGATGTTGAAAGATAAGAAAGACAAAAAGATAGTAATGTATTGCACAGGAGGAATCAGATGCGAAAAAGCTTCAGCCTATCTAATAGAACAGGGTTTCAAGGATGTTTCTCAAATCTCAGGAGGCATAATAACCTTCTGTCAGAAACTTCCAGAAACATTATGGGAGGGAAAATGCTTTGTTTTTGACGATAGGCTTATTTCTCCAGTAAACCAAAAACAACCCTTATTGGAAAAATGCGTTGCTTGCGAGAGTTCCTGTGACTTATACAAAAACTGCAGAAACGCAATTTGTAATAAACGAATTTCAATTTGCAGAGACTGTAAAACAAAATTTAATGGCTGTTGTTCTCAAGCATGTCTTGAAGAATTTAAACTTAAATGCAAGGAAAAAGAGATATCCAATAGGAAATTGTCTATTAATGTCAATGCATAAATATTTTTATAGTTATTCAATTCTTTAGAATTATGAAAAAAGTAATTCTAATCCACAGATGGTCTGGAAATCCAGATTCTGATTGGTATCCATGGCTTAAAGAAAAATTAGAATCAAAAGGATTTTCAGTTGAAATTCCAGAGATGCCAGATACAGATAACCCACAAATTAAATCATGGGTTGGCAATCTTAAAAAGATATGCCCCAATCCAGAAAACGTTTATCTAATCGGGCACAGCGTTGGTTGTCAGACTATTCTAAGATATTTAGAAAAAATAGATGGAAAACCAAAAAAAGTTATTTTTGTGGCTCCATGGATTAATCTAACAAATCTCGAGACAAAAGAGGAACAGAAAATAGCCGAGCCGTGGCTTAAAACATCTATAGATTTTGATAAGATAAAAGGAAGAACTGAATTTACCTGCATACTTTCAGACGATGACCCCTACGTTCCCTTGTTACACAAAAACATTTTTAAGAAAAAACTAGGCGCAAAAGTAATTATTCTTCATGACAAAGGCCACTTCACAGAAGAAGACAATGTAACAGAACTGCCTGAAATTCTTGAATTTATCTAATCAACGCTTTAATCTCTTCAATGCTCAGATAATTCTTCTTCAAAATCTCAATTTCTTTTTCACTTGCAGTATTCAGCCTATATTCTCTAAATGCAAGCAATTCTTTCCCAAACCCTTTATCTATTGCATTCATATCAGTTTCTCTTTCAGTCTCTCTTTGAAAATCCGAATAAAGTCCATATTTTATGGCAAAGAGCAAAAACCCGGGAAAGCTCATTTCAGAATAGCTTTCAAGATGCGCAAGTTCGTGAGCAAGCATTCCTTCCAATTCAACACCATCTACATCTACCAATTTATTAGAGTCAAGTACAATTACATAATTGCCAAAAGGATATCTTTTAGCTTCTGCAGAGCCAATATTTCTGTCTTTGAGAACAAAACTAACATCTCCATTTATCTCATAATGCCCAGACATATTTTCATATATCCCATTTATTTTGATAAGTAGTCCGTCATCAAGACCTCTAGCAAAAGGTAGGAAAATTACTACAATAAAGATAACAAGAAACGCTCTTTTGTTCATACAATTAACTGCTTAACAGATTTAAAATATTATGCACAATCTTTAAATCCTTTATTTTACATAATTAGTCATGCTACTCTTAGGAATAGATGACGCTGGAAGAGGGCCATTAATCGGTCCAATGATACTTGCAGGCGTTTTGATAGAAAAAAAAGACGAGAAGAATCTGAAAAAACTAGGCGCAAAAGATTCTAAAATCCTCGCACATAGTGAAAGAATTAGAATTTCAAAATTGATAGAAAAATCAACTATCTCTCATAAGGTTCTTTTATCAACTCCAGAAGAAATAGATAAAGCAGTTGCGTCAGTAAATCTCAACACTTTAGAAGCAATAAAGTCTGCAGAAATAATTAATTCTCTGAATAATAAGAAAGAAAAAATACAGGTTGTAGTGGATTGTCCATCTGTTAACACTTTAGCATGGAAAAACAAAATGATTTCATGCATAAAGCATCCAGATAACTTGGAAATCTTTTGCGAACACAAAGCAGACGCAAATCATCCTGTTGTTTCGGCAGCATCAATACTTGCAAAAGTAAAAAGAGAAGAGGAAGTTACAAAATTAAAAATAGAATACCAAAAATACGGAGATATCGGTTCTGGATATCCTTCAGATCCTGTAACAAAAGAATTCCTAAAAGAACATGGCAAGGAATTAAAAGATTCAGGCATATTCAGAAAATCATGGGCAACCTGGAAAACAATGTTTCCAAGTCCGTCAGATAAGAAGCAAAAGACCCTAAAAGACTTCTAAAACCACCCTAAATAATTTTATATATCCTTAGACAATATATTCTCCATGACCCACGTAAAAAAACTCACTATTCACGGATTTAAATCATTTGCCCCAAAAACAGAGATAACCTTTGGAAACGGAATTAATACGATTGTAGGTCCAAATGGCTCTGGAAAAAGTAACATCTCTGACGCATTATGTTTCGTTCTAGGTCGTTTATCTGCAAAGTCCTTGAGGGCTCAAAAGTCAAAGAACCTTCTTTTTATGGGTTCTAAATATACCAAGCCCGCAAAAGAAGCTTCAGTTGAATTAGTCTTCGATAATACAAATAATACTTTTGCTATGCCAAGTCCAGAAGTCGCATTAGCAAGAATAGTGAGAAGAAATGGGCAGAGTATTTACAAAATAAATAATGAAGTAAAGACAAGAGGAGAGGTTCTCGAAACTCTTGCTCAGGCAGGCATAGACCCCAATGGATTTAATATAATCCTCCAGGGAAATATTCAGGCAATTGTTAAAGCCCATCCAGAAGAAAGAAGAAAAATAGTTGAGGAAGTTGCAGGAATATCTATTTATGAAATGAGAAAAGAAAAGTCTCTTAAGGAATTAGACAAAACAGAAGAAAGACTCAATGAAATATCCACTATTTTGAGAGAAAGAACTTCGTTCATGAAAAATCTTGAGAGAGAAAGAGCAGATGCCTTGAGATTCAAATCTTTAGAGAGCACTGTTAAAAGATGCAAGGCCTCGATTTTAAACAGAAAATTGGAAGAGAAACAAAAAGAATTAGATGGAATAAAAAATTCAATCCAGGAGAAAATTAAACAAAAAGACAAAATCAAAGAACAGTCAGAAAACGCACAAAGAGAAATAGATTCATTAAATGAAAAAATTAATCAGATAAATAAACACATTCAGAAATCAACTGGAATAGAGCAAGAAACACTTCATTCTTCAATCGCTAATCTCAAGGCAGATATTGAAGGAATTAGGGTAAGAAAGGAAAATCACGAAAACAGAAGGGTTGAAATTGAAAACAGAATTAATCAGTTGAAGAAATCTATTCCTGATTTTGAGAGAGAAATTTCTGATTTAAGAAATAAGTCGCCATTAATGGCTAAAAAACAAGAGGAGATAAAAAAGAAAAAACAGGAATTATCCGAAATACAGGAACAGAAAAAAACTGTTTATACACTAAAGACCCAACTCTCAGCTTTAAAGGAAAGACTAAAGGACAAAGAGAATCAGCTTGCTGTTTTGAACAATGAATCAGAATCAACTCTTGAAAAATTGGATGAACTTTCTTTAGAACTGAAGTATAAAGACGAAAAGCAGTGCAGAGAATCAGCAAAAGTTCTATCAGCAGAGCTTGATAAATTAGTATTATCTCTCGATGCATTTGGAGAGTCAGAAATAAAGAACGAGAAAATTCTATCTATAGCCGAATCTCAGATTCAAGAAGCAGAAAAAATAAAAGAAAAAGTAAATGAAATTGACCTCTGTCCATTGTGTCAGACAAAAATAACTCAGGAGCATATAAACCATGTCTTTCAAGATTGCGATTTGAAAAAGAAAAAATCGTCTGAGTTAATAGAAAGTTCAAAACAAGAATTAATAGAAATAAAAAAATCAAGGGTTTCTTTACAGGAAAAAATTAGGGAATTAAAAGAAAACATTTCAGTATCCGAAAAAGAACTTGCAAGACATAAGTCCATTGAAGAGAAAAAAGCATATATCAAGAAAATACTCGAGCAACAAGATTTGTTAAAGAAAGAGGTTTTAGAATTTGATAAAAAGAGGGAATCCTTGGAAGCAAAAACTTTCGATGCATCAAGAATAGAACAAGACTATTCAGACAAACTTAGAGAGATAGAAGAAATATCATCTAGAACTGAAGAAAATGTTGATGCCTCATTATCCTTTAAAGAAAGAGAACTAGAAAGAATGCACGAAGTAATAAAAAATAGTCTAAAGGATTTAAATTCAACAGAGGAGAGCATAGATGACCTTTCTTCTTCATTTGAAGAAAAATCAGAACTTCTCGAAAAGAAAGAGGATGAAGAAAAGAAGCTAACTGAAAAATTTAAACAGTTATTCAAGGACAGAGATGAAATTCAGGAAAAAGTAAAGGATATAGGGTTTAAATCTTCTGAGTTAAGAACAAGTTGGAGTCAGATAGATGACCAGACAAATTATCTCAAGGTGGGAAATGCCCAATTAGATGCTCAAAAAGAAGCGATTGAAATGGAACTCAAGGAATTTGCAGGAATGGAATTGATAAAAGCAAGTCAGGCAGTTTTAGAAGACAAGTTAGTAAAAGCCCAAGATTCCTTGAATATGATAGGTTCAATAAATTTACGGGCTTTAGAAGTCTACGATCAATTAAAAGAGAAATACGATAAGGTAAAGGAAAGGTCTGATTATATAGAAAGGGAAAAAATAGAAGTGCTAAAGATAATCGAAGAGATTGACAAGAAGAAGAAGAAAACTTTCATGAGAACATTTACTGCAATAAGCGATTTGTTCAGCGAGAATTTTTCAAGATTGTACACAAAGGGCAGAGCTTATTTGGAGCTTGAAAACAAAGAGAATCCCTTTGAAGGGGGAATAGATATCGCGATAAAAATGGCAAAAGGAAAATACTTTGACATCACTTCTCTTTCAGGCGGAGAGCAGACAATGGTTGCAATCTCTTTGTTGTTCGCTATACAAGAATACAAACCCTATCACTTTTATATTTTTGACGAAATTGACGCAGCCTTAGATAAGAGAAATTCCCTGCGTCTTTCAGCTTTACTAAGGCAATACATGAAGAATGGGCAGTATATTGTAATAACACACAACGATGCAATAATAACTGATTCTAATGTCTTATACGGAGTCAGCATGCATGAAGGTATTTCTAAAGTACTAAGTATGAAACTAGATTAATTATCACACGCTCTTTTCCCCTTCGGGAAAAAAAGAGAAAGTACTATAAAAAATAAAAAATAAATTTAGTAGTAACTTTCCCCAAATTCTTCTTTTGTCACAGGCTTTCTTGTTAGTAGTACAATAAGAACTACCAATAGAACGATAAAGATTATCGCCAAAATTATGGTAAGAACAACAGCTGCATTTCCGCTTGAAATAGCTGAACTTCCTTCCACTTTAGCAATGAATCCTTCCTGTTGGACAAGTTCACCGTCGCTGTGTACGTTAACCGCGAAGTTGTACGTTCCTTCTTTACCAGCATTTGCAGTCAACTTAACAATTTTGCTTGATCCCGCTGGAACAGCAACCATTGTTTCGTCAAGGTTTACGTTAAGACCCGCATCAGCGTCAATAACCAAGGTATAGATTTGTATGCTGTTACCAGCATTCACTATAGTCATGGTATATTCTCCCATTTCATTAACACCAAATTTCTTGGTATCAAGAGTTGAGAAGACACTACTTTTGACTCCAGATGTAACTACTATTCTTTTAACAGTAGTTGTTTCTGCGTCATTGTTGTATGCAGTTAACTCAACGTCGTAGACTCCAGCAGCTGCATTTGAAGGTATTTTCAAATAAATCCTTCCTTGGGCTGTGTCTTCCTTGTTCAATCTATCTGAACTTCCCTGCCTTATAGGCTGGTCTATTTCAGACAAATCACCAAAGTAGACTCTGGATCTTGCGCCTAGTTCTGGAATAAATGCTTCAATATAGTTGTCCTTTGTAGGTTCAAAACCTATGTTTTTCAAGACAACATCTAGAGCAAACACGTCTCCAGCAGAAACTTCGTCAGACACTGAATCGACAGACAAGATTTCAAGGTTATATGACTTTCTCTGAACTTCAAAATAAACTTTTTGCCAAGTTCCGAGCTGTCCATCTTGTTTCTCTAGTTCAACCTGTACGATAACTCTTTCGCTAGGGTCGATGTCTCTTGGTAGCTCTACGTATAGAGTTTTCCTATATTCATTACCTGCAATAATTGCAAATAACTCACTTGAGTCATCAACACCTGCAGAGCCACGTATTCTGGCTGTAACCCTAACATCTCTTGCATCCATATTGGCTGTAAAGACAACTTGTATAGGGACTACCGCACCGGCTTCTATACCGATGTCCTGTCCACTTGTAAAGTCGTAATTAACACCATCTACATAGATACTGGTTATATTAGCAAACGTTTCTGCAGATACGCTTTGTGATAGCACAAGTGCTAACACAAAAACTGCGACAAGTGAAGCTAAAAACTTTCTAGCTTTCATTATGGTCTCCATTTTATTTAATTACTAATGCAACAAATAAGTCGTTTATAAACTTTATGGTGACAACATAGTTGTCTATATTATGTAGTAACAAATAACCACAAACTATATAAATGGTATACCCTAAGATACTTACATGACAGCGACGGAAAAACAGAAATCTGAAGGAATAACGACCATCAAGTTAACAAGGCAAACCAAATCTCGTTTGGACAATTTAAAAGCATATAAGAGAGAAACCTATGAGGAGACAATAAGGAAAATTCTTGGTATACTTAACATGTGTAAGGTAAATCCTTTAAGGGCAAGGTCAAAATTAAGCGAAATAGAAAGACAAAAAGAATTATCAAATATTAAAGATTAAATTTTTCCGCAATCTTTATACCTTCCAAACAATCATCAAACATTGTAGGGCTTTCATTAATTATTACTATCTCCTTACCGCTAGGAAGATTTTCAAACAACTCTTGCCATTCTTTTTTCTCTGTAGTCTTATGGTTTTTTTCACCTTTATCTCCATATACAATTCCAGAAAAATGACAATGCCATTTCTCATTCTTAAATAAGTTCTTAACTTTGACATAATCTACTTTCTTGTCTCTGGCCAGAATATGTGCAAAGTCAATACATGCCCCACATCCAGTATCTTTCATTAATCCAGCAATCTCTTCAATGCTTCCAAAAACATTTATCTTCCCCATCGTTTCAGGGTATAATTCAACACTCCAGCCCCTCTTTTTAATAATTACAAGCATATCCTTAATCTCATCTCTAATATTATCATAAGCTCCATTCCTGTCTTTACCATAATAACCTGGATGGAATACGACTCCCTTAGCTCCAAGCCAATCTCCAACTTCACAACAACTCAATATTCTCTTCTTACTTGCTTCTCTTTTTTCCTTATCTTCAGAATTTAAATTTACAAAGTAAGGGGCATGTATGCTCAGGCTGATCCCAAGTTCTTTAGCCTTCTTCCCAATTTCCTTTGCATCTTTCTCATTTTTAATATAAACACTATAAGTAAAAGCAATTTCACACGCCTTAAATCCAAGTCTATGATACTCTTCAAGTTGTTTTAGAGCAGTCTTGACACTCCCAAGACCCGCAGGACCGATTTTAATTGACATGATTATAAACAATACTAAACTCTTCAACTAGTCAAGGCAATCTTCAAATCACCAATATTCTCAACGATATATTCATGAAGTTTTTGTATAATCCTTTGCTGTAAGTCCTCTTTCAAATCCCCATGACATTTAAACAAATCTTTATCTGGATAAGCAGAGACTCCTCTTGGATAAAAGCAGTCCATCGAATGTCCTTCAAATTCTTTCAAGCTCAAATCTCCTCCTTTAGCCATAAGAAGAGTAACTTTTATTTTACATTCATCATTTGTAGGTCCAACAACATAGTAACCCCAAGAAGCTTCTTTTTCCTCGTTTACATATTTCGCAGGAGAACAATCATTCATTTTAGACTGAAAACAAGCATAATCAAAACATTTCGCAGGACTAAATATTAAATAGATGCCCGCAAAAACAATAATAGTAATAACAACAGCAGATAGCAAAATTCTTTTATCTCTTTCCATAAAACAATCAGTTAAAATGTATATTTAAAAGTTGCTTACAAACTAATTAACTCAACTTTCGCATCTTTCACTGAAGAGAAATTTTTAGCGCCTAAAAATTTAACGCCTTTCTCATCACAAGCCTCAATAACTGCACCAGGAGCAATTCCATCAATTATAACCACTGCAATTTGTTTTCTGCTTTTTCTCAAGGCGCTGGAAACTTCTCTTGAGGAAACTTCTCTTGCAATAGCAAATCCAGAATCAAGAAATAGAGCTTTCTTGCTACCTTCAATTTCTTTATATTTTTCTTTCATCACCCTTTTAGCTTCTATTGGATCTATTTCAATATTTTCTTCCCCTTCATCTAATCGACCATTTCTTCTCAAATACTCATTAACAGAAACCTTTTTTCTAAGACTTTGTAATATTTCCTTGCCTTCAAGTTCTTCAACTTCTTTTCCATCCGGAGCAACCGCAATATATACAATTTTAGCATTGTTGATAACATTATTTGCGATTAATTTTCCTCCTCTATCTCCATCCACAAAGAGGGTTAATTCTTTTTCATTGCCCAGTTTAGAGATTTCTCTTGGCATTCTAACACCCATCATTCCTATAACATTATTAATTCTGTTTTTCAAAAGATTCACAACGTCTGCTCGACCTTCAACAACAATTACTTCATTTCCTGATAAGTCTCCTGCCGGAAGTCTTTCCTCTCCATATTCCTGTATCTTATCTGCCCTAGACTCATCTTTTAGCGTTTTTGCCATCTCACCCATATCACTAGAGCTTTCAATCCCTTCAAGAAGTTTCTTCGCTCTTTGTATTATGTAATCTCTTTTATTTCCCCTAACATCTTCAACTTTAGTAATTTCAACTATCGCTTCAGTAGGACCTATTCTATCTATAGTCTCAAGGGTAGCTGCAATTATAGTAGTCTCACTTTTATCTAATGCGCTAGGAACTTTTATCTCTCCAACAGATTTTCCGTCGACTATTTCAAGTTCAACTTCAATTCTTCCAATTTTCCCATCTTTCTGCAACTCTCTCATTTCCATCTCAGCTCCAAGAAGACCTTCAGTCTGTCCAAAGATAGCCCCAATCACATCTGGTTTTTCAACTGGACCTTCGGCTCTAAAATTCGCATGAATCATGTACTTTATCGATACCGGACTTATTTTTGCCATCTTATTACTTAGAAAGAATAACTAATTTCTCTTCCGAGGCTAAAAAATTAAAGCCTTATGATCGTGAACGTGAAAGTGAACGTGAATGCAATTCTTTCTACTCAAGGGGTTAAAAAAGAATGTATTTAAATCTTTGGATTTCCAACCAAATTAATTCCTATTAAAGTATGCAAACCTGATTTTATAAAAATTTACACCGAATGAAAATAGTAACAAACAAAAATATTTGGACTATATAAACTTTTCTCGTCGATAAAAACTACTTAAAAAGTTGCCAAACATTTATATACCTCAGTATATCTCTACGATTAATTAAAAAAGATGGTGATTAAAGAAGAAGCTATGGCTGTCGAAGATAATTCTTCGGACCATGAAGATTCAAATCATGCAGACGAAAATCTGTTTGAAGAACTTTGTGGGGATTTGGATTCCTCAGACTTAATTTAATTTCTGGCCCGAACAAAAGGGCCTTTTATTTTTATCTAGAATTGTTTAATGTTCTATACTCTCTAACGAACCCAAGTTTGTTGTAAAGATTAAGAAGCTTGTCCTGCACATCATTTTTTTCATCCTTACTAAGCTCAAGGGTTAAAATTCTTTCATAAGTTTTTTTTGCCTGATTTCTTTTATCCTGTTTTAAGTAATGCAATGCTTGGTTAAAATAATGAGTTTTAAGATTCTTTTTAATTTCATTTTTTTCATTCACATTTCCGCACGCAAGTGCCCTCTTAAAAACTTCATCTGCTTCTTCAAAACTTCCGGCTCTTATAAAAAGTTCAACAGACTTCATATAGTCCTCAATTTTCCCCTTGAATGTTGTATTTATTTCCGCAGAATTTTTTATAAGTTTTGCAGATTCCAAAAACATATTTCTTGATTCATATATTTTTGCAAGTCTAATCTGAACAAATTTTTTCGTATCAAAATCAATATTAGATTTCAGTGCCCTTTGAAGATAGTCCATTTGAACATATTCGCCCATCCCTTCCAACTTCTTTTCAATCTCGTGTCTATTCATCTCTTTTATGTTCATAAAAATAAACCAATTAGATAGTTTATAATTATTGCTATATTTAAGTTAAAAAATAGAAGATTTAAAGCTTCTTTTCGACAATGCTTATACAAACACCAGCACCGACTGTCTTTCCAGCATCTCTTATAGCAAATCTAGCCATGTGAGGATTTTCAGCATTAGTGTCTAAAACAAGATTTCCAATAGGTTTTATTTTTACCTTAGCAACATCTCCAGTCTTAATGAAATCAGGGTTCGGCATTGTCTGTCCAGCTCTGTTAACTTCTATAAGTTCAACAAACTGACAAGGAACCTGAGCTGTGTGAACGTGAAATACAGGAGTATACCCTTTAGCAATCACAGTTGGATGATCAATTATAGCTATCTGTGCAGTAAACTCTGCAACCATTTTAGCAGGACTAGATGCATCACATATAACATCTCCTCTTGCTACATCTTTCTTGCCTATTCCTCTGATGTTAATTCCAACATTATCTCCAGCTTGTGCCTGTTGCATTTGTTCATGGTGTGCTTCAATACTTCTTACTTCTCCTTGAATTCCTACTCCTGATCTTCCAGGCAAGGCGATTACTTTCTGTCCGATTTTCATAACACCACTTATAATTTTTCCCACAGGAACTGTTCCAATCCCAGTTATATCATAAACATCTTGTAAAGGCAATCTCAATGGAAGATTTGTTGGTTTTTCAGGTTCTTTGAATAAATCTAACTGCTCATAAACAGTTGGCCCTTTATACCATGACATCTTATCAGACTTCTTAAAAACATTATCTCCAAGGAACCCCGAAGCAGCAATAAATGTCATCGTATCAGGCTTATATCCTGCAGTCTTAAGCAAAGTGCTTAATTCTTCTTTAACTCTATTATAAGCATCTTCTTTATATTCCACAGTGTCCATCTTGTTAACTAATACACAAACCTCTCCAACGCCCATTGTCTTCAATAGCCATAAGTGTTCTTTAGTCTGAGGTTGAACTCCTTCTTTAGCAGCTACGACAAGAAATGCAGCATCAGCTTGTGAAGCTCCAGTAATCATATTCTTAATAAAATCTTTGTGTCCAGGTGCATCAATTATTGTAACTTCTCTCTTAGGAGTAATAACTTTCTGATAAGATAAGTCAATTGTAACTCCTCTTTCTCTCTCTTCCTTAAATTTGTCCATTACATATGCAAATTCGAATCCAACTTTACCTTTTTCTTGAGCAAGTTTCTTAAGTTTTTCAAGCTCCTGAGCAGGCAATGCTCCGCTATCGAACATTAATCTTCCAATTGTAGTCGACTTTCCGTGGTCAACGTGACCAACAAAAGCAACATTCAATACTGGTTTTTCTTTCGCCATGTTGTTGTATTGTTTTTTTGGGTTTTTAAACTTTGCTATTCAAAATAATAAAATTAAGCAGCTTCAGCCATCTCAGTAAGAGTCATGCCTTCCTCTATCATTCTATCCAGATATTCTTTTCTAGCCGGTTTTCTTTTCTGGTTCCCTCTAATAAATTGGGCGCCAATTTCCTTCATCAATCTAGAGGCATATGCTTATGTAATTTTAAGTATTCTCGTACATTCACGTTTATCGGATACTCTTCCATTGATTAGCAAATCCTCTAGTTCTTCAAGTTTAATTTCTTTCGACCCTTTAGTTGGTATATCTAACTTATTCGTCCAATATCTTACTACTTGATATTCAAGACCAGTCACCTGAGAAATCTCTCTTTTTGTTCTAGCTCCCACTAATAGGGCATTTCTTATTCTTTCGCCGAGTAACATTTCAAATAGTTCCATAAAATCTCGAGAAAAAGTAGTCTTTTAAACCTTAGCAATACTTTCCCATTGGGTGTTCATCGCTTAACTTCGGAGAAGGCAAAATCATCTTAGGCCTGGTGTCTTTTTCAATTTCCAATTTAAACTCATCTAAATCTCCAGACTTAATTCTAATCATTTCTTGTTTAATAAAATTCTCAACCCTCTTAGACATACTTATTCCACGCTTCTTACAATGCTTAGAAAACTCACCATACACCTTCGCATCTAAATTGAATGTTTTTAACGCCATCTTCCTCTCTTATTTATGTTATTTAGAGTTAATCAATCTTAATAAAGCTTTCTATATCAACAACGACAAAACCCATAATAATAGATTAAATAAAGTTATTTAACATTAAATAATATTAAGCAGGCACATTATAATGAGAATTCAAACTAGAATACATACGTTCAATTGTAAGAAGAACATCTTGTCTAGTAGCGTCCACAATATTTCTTCCTTTTTGGAAGTTAGCTCCTCTTTCATCTACTGGAGAAACAGAATCCTTAAGCACAAAACCTCTTTTACGAGGATTATAATATGGGTTTATTGTTGCTAATCTTCTTAGCGTTTTTTGAGCACCCCTATTATCTCTAGACTTAAATTGAACAACAGCTTCAAGATAAATCGAATCTAATTCGTCTTCAGGGTCCGACAATTTTCCATCGATTGCTTCTAGAATTTCTTTAGCCCTTTTAACTTGCCAGGTAGAATCATAAGAAGCGTCTTTTCTTCCGCCACGTCCATGACCTGAACCCATTTACTGATTCTCAGCCAAGCCCTTTCTACTTCTAATCTTCTTAATAACATTTTCCTGCATTTCTCTTGGAAGAATTTTGAAATTTTGATCAATCAAACTAGAAACGCCTCTTCCTTCAGTTGCGCTTCTTAAATCAGAACTCCAGCCAATCATTTCAGCAACTGGAATTTGTGCCCTTATTATAACCTGTCCAGCTTCCTGTTGAACATCTTCCAAAATTCCCCTCTTACTTGCAATAAGATTTGTTACAGAGCCCATAAAATCAAGAGGTGCTTCAACTAAGTGTGTCTGTATTGGCTCAAGCATTGCAGGTCCAGCCAACTTCATTGATTCAAAAATACCTTTTCTCACAGCAGGATAAACCTGAGCAGGCCCTCTATGCATATGGTCAACGTGAATTTTTATATCATGTAATATAAACTTGGTCTTTGTCAAAGGCTCTTTTGCTAAAGGCCCAGCATCAACAACCAATCTCCAACCATCCATCAAAGATTCAATAATCTCTCCAAGCAAAACAATTCCCCTTGTTCTATCTTCAAAAATATTACCCTTGTAAACATCCTTAACCTGTCTCGCTTCATCTCCACTCATTCCAGCAGCCTCAAGTTTCTCCCAAACTTCCTGTGCTCTCTTTTTTAGTCTTCCTTCAGGGATTTTATCAGAATCTAATGATTTATACACTTCATCCTCAAGAGTTTCAATACTAACATAGAATATGTTATGTCCATTAGGTGTTCTTGATTCAACTTCACTGCTACTTTTAGCAACAGTCTCTCTATAAACTACAATAGGAGACCCCATCTTAACTTCAAGACCTTTTTCATTCTTTATTCTTCCTTCAATAATCTCCAAGTGCAATTCACCCATTCCTGAAATCAAGTTCTCTCCAGTTTCTTCATTAATTTCAATTTCTATGCTTGGGTCCTCTTTGCCTACCTTTCTTAAAATTTCAATCAGTTTTGGCAAATCTGCAGATCTTGTTACTTCAATAGACTTTGTAATAACAGGCTTGAAAATATGTTTTATCTCTTCAAAAGGTTGTTCTGGTTCAGAAGTTATTGTCTCTCCAACATTAACATTCAATCCAACAATTGCAAGAACATTTCCAGCAGGAACGCTTTCAACTTGTTTAGGTTTTATTCCATCATAAACTAAAACTTGTTGTAACCTCGCTTTCATCTTAGCATTGTTAGCATAAACTTCCATTCCATTCTTAAGAGTTCCAGAGAAAAGTCTTCCGGCAGCAACCTCTTTCCCAGATTTAGGATCAATAATAATTCTTGTTATAATAAATGCTAGCTTTCCATCTTTATTACAGTTCTGTAAATCTCTTCCAAGTTGACTCTCTAAATCCCCGCTCCAGATTTTAGGAATTCTATATTTTTGTGCTTCTATTGGATTTGGAAGATGTTTTACAACCATATCTAAAATAACTTCATGCAATGGTGCATTTTCCCAGACCCACTTATCTCTCTGTACCTCATCTTCAAACTCATATATTTTATAAATATCCTTAAATTTTATATCCTTTTTTTTCATGTATGGAACTGACAAGGCCCAGTTCTCTCTTGCAGAACCAAAAGCAACAGTTCCATCATTTACATTCACTTGCCATTTATCAACATATTCCGGCTCAGCAATCCTAATAAGAAGATGATTGAAGTCATTTATAATTTTCATAAATCTCGCCTGCATTTGTTCAGGAGTAACTTTAAGTTCCTTAATCAGTCTGTCAACTTTATTTATGAACAAAACAGGTTTAACTCTTTCTTTAAGGGCTTGTCTTACAACTGTTTCTGTTTGAGGCATTATTCCTTCGACAGCACAAACCAACACAACAGTCCCATCAATTGCCCTCATCGCTCTTGTAACATTTCCACCGAAGTCAACGTGTCCAGGGGTATCAATAAGGTTAATGAGATATTCTTCTCCTCCAAATTTGTGAGGCATAGAAACATTTGCAGAATCAACAGTCATTAATCTTTCTTGCTCGTCAGAATGTTGCCATGTTGCCATTCCCGCATCTAAATCACCCGCAGACTTTACAGCCATTTGTCCTGCAGCAGCAAGAAGATTATCTGTAAATGCAGTTTTTCCGTGGTGAATGTGTGCAGACGTGGCTATGTTCCTTATATTTTTCTGTTGACTTATCAGTCTCTCAATCTTACTTAAACTCGTTTCCTTCTCAACCATCCCATCTTCTAGAAAAAATGCTTTTTAAAACTTGCTATACATAAAAATAATAATTAATAAAAAAAATAAAATCCTTAAACTTATTTGTTCATCATAAGCCCTGCCCCTGCAATGATTGCAAGAACTCCGCCTATGACACCAAGGTAGAACTCAGCACCCCACCACGGGTTAACAACTGCTAGGATTCCACCAATCAAAGCAAGCCAACTTTGCCATCCAGCCATTTTCTTTTTCACCTCCTTCTCCTTATTAGTTATCTTAATGATAAGATGTTTATAAATGCTTTGATAAATAAAGCATACAATCATTACATAAAAGAATTATCTCGCAGCGTCTGCTTGTTTTTCAGATTCATTCTTCTTGCTCATTGCATAACTTTCCATATTTCCTTCAGACGCAAGCATGATTTCATTAGCAAGAGCTTCAGCCATCTTCTTTTTCTTTCCAAATGCTTTCTGATAAGAGCCCTGCACAATCCATCTAAGGGATATGTTTACTCTTCTTAATGGACTTGAATCAACAGCTTGAGGATATCTTGCCCCACCATATTCAATAGTTGTAGTTTCGTCTCTTGGAGAACAATTCTCAATTGCCCTCACTAATACTTGAATAGGATTTTCTTTTTTCTTTTTTTCAATTATATCCAGTGCTTCTAAAACAAGTCTCATATTAGGAGAATATTTTCCTGAAGCCCAGTTTGTTATTATCTTATGTTTTTTTCCTACATGTCCAGGAACAGCAATTCTGTTTGCAAGTCTTTCTAAAATGTGGGTTTTAGCAGAACCAAACTTTCCTATATTTCTTCCATGAGATTTAACCAATAATCTTGCATCAATATTGATATATGGTTTTAAGGTAACATCTTTCACTTCTACACTTTCAAGATCATATAAGCCGAATGCTTTAAACTTGATTACTTGTTCTGTCATTATCTTCTACCCTTCTCTATTGTTCCCTTCCATAGTCTTCTCAATGGTTGATCATTAACTTGAATTACTTGAAATCGGATTCCAGGAATATCTCCTTTAGTTCTTCCTTGTTTTCCACCAATTCTTTCAATTATAACTTCATCATGTTCATCAACAAATTTTTGAGCCAAATTGCCCGGAATGAAAGCACCAACCTGAATTCCATTCTTAATTAATTGTACCTTGCAACACTTTCTCATAGCAGAGTTTGGCTGCTTAGCTTCTTTCTGAAACTTACTTATTACAATTCCCTTTCCTTGAGAAGCCCCTTTAAGCGGGTCGAACTTCGTTCCGATTTTTCTCTTCTGATACTTCTTCTGGCTCCACTTAAACTTTCGTCTATTCTTCTTAAGTTTTTGTGCATTCATTAATCCCATATCATCCTTAGAAAAAATGCGTTTTTAAATCTTTAGGCATTACTATCGTTGTCTAATATCTTCCCTAAAACAATCTTAACATTATCAAAAGTATCTATCTTTTTTACCTCTTCCTGAGAGAACCATTTTATTCCATGAGATTCAGACTCCTGATGTTTAACTTCCTGCATGGGTACCTTGACAATATAAACCATATCTAAATGATAATGTTCTGGATGCCCTCCATGAGCCTCTATTTTTTCTTGCAATATAAATTCAGGTCTAGGCAATGAAATAGCCCTATCATCTAACTTCGTTGCTTCAGGCATATAATTCTTAATATCTATCCCGGTTTCTTCAAAAACTTCTCTTATTGCAGCTTCATACGAATTTTCTAATAATTCTTCATGTCCTCCAGGAGGCATCCATTTGTTAAATTTTTTATGATGTACTAACAATATTTTTCTAGGCATTTCTTTAGAAATTACATAAACAGTTGCAGCATAATGCTTCTCGTCTAATTCTACCATTAAATAAATTCAGATTTAACCTATATAAATCTACTTAACATTACTCGCGCTGGCAATCATAGAACATTGGTCAGGTAATGGTGCATTTCCATAAAAGTCCCTACACTTAATATAATAGACAATATTGGGTTGCCATTCAGCAAAGTGATTCGTCTTAATACTAGGATTACTATAAATCATCTTCAAGCCCTCTTCAAATACATAATTACAACTATTCAAACTATACACGCACTCAGCATCCTCATTTGTTACTATCTTCAATCCATCAGTCCTATAAGCCCTTGTAACCATAGGCGCCTCATTGTCCGTCTCAACTCTGAATTCAACACTTTCATCTGCACTATTTCCTCCGACGTCTACACATCTCAAATAGTAGGTATAATCCCCTTCTGGCAATTGTAATTTCTGTTTGTGTTTGTAATCAAAAGTTTCAAACATCGCGATATAACTTCCCTGCGCTCCAGAATTACTAAAGTAGCAAGTTGCTTTTCCTTCCTCGGCACCATTGCTTGTTTCAGCAGTCAAATCAACTTTAACACTGGTAGTGCTTCCAAATATTGTTTCATTAGGTCCTGTTTTTATAATATTCAATGGCTGACTTCCTTTCAAGACAAATTCATAACTCTGAACGTTGGTGTTTCTTTCATTTCCAGGAGCAGTTGGCTTATCTCTACATCTGAAATAAAACTTATTATCCTTCTTGTCCTCAATTCCTTTAAGAGTTCCAGAACAAGGATACAATTGTCTTGCATTCATTTCATATATTTCACTACTACATTCCATAGTGTTTACCATATCGTCATAATTCTTTGATTCAATATCCCATCTACAGTCAGCAGGTTCATTAACATAAACATCAATACCTACTTCATCAATTCCGTAAGAAACATAGCTTCCTGAATTTATTGAAGTTTCAACTATTACAGGAGGAGTTGTGTCAGGAGCATCATCAACACACAACTGGAAAACAAATTCCTGAACATTAAAGTTTCCATTCGCATCTCTACATCTAGTATAAAAGTTATAAATTCCATCTATTGGAACTTCAGGAGCTTCAGTTCCATTTAAGGTATTCTTTACAGATTCAGGACTTGGTAGATTTAATGTTTCTGTATGATTATATCCATATAAGCTATCTCCGAAATAATATTGCATATTGTCAAATACATCCTGTGTGCTTCCTTTGTTAGGAACAATATCTATCTTACATTGCGCAGGCTCATCTGTAACAATTCCAAATTGTAATGGAGTAAACGCCTGAATGCAATTATTTGGATTTCTTACAATTTTAGCGCCCTGACTTGAAGGTAATGTATCATGATTGCTATATCTGTGTCCTTCTGTAAGTGGCTTATCCCAAGGAGTTATTTGAGGAGACTTAACATCATTAGGATTAACCCATACGCATTTCTCGTCGGTTGTTCCTTTGTTTACAATATCGCAAGCCTGTCCAAGCGCTTTACATCTATATTCAGAGCAAGGTTGCAAACTATCACTATTACATTCTTCACAGCTTTTTCCACCAAGAGGAGCTTCCCAAGGCAAACATTCAAGAGTTACCTTTTGTATTTCTGTTTTCTTGTAAAGAATAATAAACGCCACCGCCGCAATTCCTATTCCCCATAAGAATGCGACCTGCGTTGTGCCGAATCCAAGTTTAGTAAATAAATCGCCAAATAATACTTTATTACCAGCAGCAGCAGCCTGTGCCTGTAAAAATCCGAATCTCGCAATTCCAACTCCAAGTCCAACAGCAAGGGATGCAGCCTTTGCTTGTTCGTCACTCGCACCAAGAAGTCCCGCAATCATATATGTAACTCCTCCAGCAATTCCGCCCCAAAGTGCTCCAGTAATCAAGTGTGCAGGAACACCGCCGAGAATTATTTCGCCTTCCGTAACCACGCCGCCCACTTCTGTACTCTTCTCACGTAAAAAGAAACTACCCCCAAATAGTTTGGGTATGATATCTCCTCCCGCTTTTGTGGTATCAGTTGGATTATTTGTTGCTGCCGGATTTCCCTCTCCGAGATCACTACCCACTAAATCTACAGCACTATAATCTATCTCCTGCTCCGGACCCGCACTCACCCTCCCAGCTTCTCCAACAATAAAAGCAAACGCAAAAACAGCCAAAATTAATATGAAAATTTCACTTAGTGCTACATTACAAATAACAAAGCTCCGCCTCTTTTCCGACATGTATTAATTAATAGGACGCCATTTATAAATATTCTTAGACTTACTCAATTTCCCAGGTAGCATTAGGACATTTGTTTGATATCCACCTAGCCAACTCTGTAACATTTTGTTCTTTATCAATAAACAACCTATAACCATATCCTTCTGCAGTTTCCCAGTTTCGGGCTACCAGACAAAGATAATCCACCCCATCTAACCAACCCCCCTCATCCGAAGATATTTGAATTATAGATTTATAAGGAAAAGAGAAAAAATTAAATTTCTCATTAGTAGTATGACTTGACAGGAATTGAACTCCAGAATCATAAATTTGAAAAACTCCATTTCCTAAATTCATACATCCAGATTTATAAAATTGCAAAGGTTTTCCACTCCATAGAGGTTTTCTTTCCTCAACTCTCTGCTGAACATTCCCCCCATTATTCCCATTCGAATTTCCATTCCCATAATTATTCTGTGTAACATTACTTGCACTTCTCGAAGCATTATCTCCAGCTATCAATGCACGCCCCAAATAATCCGCAGTTTGTGATGCCCTCACATCCTTACCATAAGGAGCAACACCCCCTAACAAAAGCCCCATAGCCTGTTGGTCACTCATTTCACATCCAGTATTAACAATAGAAGCCAAACCAATCATTCCAGCAGTAACAAAACCAGTAAATTTCGACAGAACTCTCTTCGTCAAACCCGATTCACTCGAGCTCGCATCACCCAAACGAGCCATATCTTGGCTATCGTAGGTCATTTTTTACTATAATTTCAATAAAACGAACTATTTAAACTTTTTCTTCAATAAATAAAATCGTTGAAATTTCCTACCGAACCAGAGCAAGCTCCGCAGTATTCGGAAATTTCTAATTCACGATTTTCTAATTAAAATTTTTACACACAGCAAGCTGTGGGGTATTCAACCTAAAAATTTCAACAAAACGAAACAACAGATTTATAATCTTCTCACAATTAAGAAAAGAATGAACAAAAGAGGAGGAATATTCATTAGTTTGCTGATTGTTGCAGCTGCTCTAGCAGTAGGTTTTTATTTTGGTATGAAAGCAAATAATCAAGATATAAAAGTTTCAGAACTGGAAAGTCAGCTCTTGCAAAAAGATGGAACTATAAACGAATTGCAAAACAAAGTGCAGGAATTGAACAACGAAAAAATACAAGATTATTCCTGCCCAGATTCAGATTTAATAAACTGCATGCCTCTAGTCCAAGAAAATCTAACAAAATACTGTTCAGGTGAATATCACGACTGGATTGTAGAATCTTGCAATACAACTTTTATTTTCTAAACAATTCTTAAACCTTTTCCGAAACTATCATTCATTATCTGACTCAGCTCAATAAGTCTTCTCTTATTTCTTCCTATCAAGGAAGCCTTACTCTGACTTCCTGCAGTTAAAACAAATCCATCCTCTTTTTCCTCAAGAGACTTGAACTGAATTGGGTCTACAACATCTCTTACAAATCTTTCGGCATCCTGATTTCCTGAAGACTCTGCAATTATTCTTACTCTTTTTCCAAATATTTCTTGTAGCATCCTAATATTTTTCGCTCCGATTCCTATAGCTTTAGACATAAAAGGTCTTGAAACTGCAAAAATTATTGTGTTGTTATAATCAAAGCACCTACTTGTTCGGACATTAGAAACCTGATTGAGTGAATTGATATACCTCATCTTCTGCATGGTTATTGTTCCGGCCATCTACTTTCTTCTCACTCCAAAAACCTCACAAAAAAAACCTAATTCAAGTTTTTCAGCAACTTCCTCTTTAGGTATGTCGAGAAACTCAAAATCTATCGCTTTATCCTCGAAAATTTTGACAACTTCTTCCCTTACATCCATTGTTAAGAAAACTTTCTCGATTTTATCAATATTTTTCATATTCTGCTTGATGCCAAAAAATACTTTTCCAGCGTCGATAGATTTTTTTAATTCTATCACCATTTCAAAATTCCTTGACTACTGGAGTTTATAAATTTATGTCTATTCGAATTAAAATTTTTAACAGAACTTCTTATGCTTCTATCTTTTTCTGTTTAATCTTCTTGTCAACTAAGGGTCCTGTAACTTTAACAAGCAGTCCAGGCAATCCAGTACCTATTGGAACTGGCTGATTAAGCATTATATTTTCAATAACTGATGCAAGAACATCTCTGTTGCCCTGAATTGTTGCATTAATAAACTGCTTATCAGGCGTTTCGAAAGCAGCTCTTGCAAAAATACTTGACTTGCTAGAAATTATTCCCATTCTAGTAACTCCTTTAACGACTCCTGAAGAAGTCATCGCATCTGCAATCAAATCAAGATGTCTTTCATTAATATCCAAACCCTGTCCATCAAGAACTTTGTTTATTTCATTTATTATTGTCTGTCTTGCAGCCTCTATTCCAAGAACATCTGCGGTTTCATGTATATCATTAGTAGAAACTCTGCTAATATCTACACCCTTTATTTCTAACACACCTTTAAGATTTGTTCCAGATGTAAGTATAACATAGTCTTTATCTCTCTTAGCGACTATAACTTGAGATATTCCTTTCAATCCAGAGATAATTGTTTTTTTGAGTTTTTCCTTTAGTTTATACATTCCTTTAAAGTCCACTTCAGAAACATTTACAATTATTTTCAAATCATTTGCCTTTGCGCTATATCCTTTTTCAACAAGTCTATCCACAATCTTTTGAGCTCCAACGTGTACAGATTTCAGAGAATTATTATCAAGTTCAACTTCAATCTTACTACCTGTAAAGTCTATCTTAACTTTTTTAGCTATTTCCTCAAGAGTAACTTCCTTCATTTTTTCTGCAACCACTCTTGAATCCTTTTCATTATTATCTTCTTTATCCAAATAAATTTCCATTAAAGGAGTTGAAGGTTTCTTTCTTGCATCAAATATTTCAATTAATCTTGGTAATCCCTGTGTCACTTGCATTTCAGCAACACCTGCAGAGTGGAATACATTCAAAACCATCTGAGTAGATGCTTCTCCAAAGCTCTGCGCAGTTATAACACCAATTGCTTCTCCAGGTGAAACTTTCTGATTCAAATGTAATCCAGAAACATCAAGTCCGTCTCCACCAACAGCAAACTGAATTATATTATCTGATGCATCTCTAACAGTCTCATCGTAAGTTACTTTCAAATCTTGCAATGCGCTTACAAGTCTTCTGTACAAATATCCAGATTTAGGAGTTCTTAATGCAGTATCCATCAGTCCGTCTCTTCCTGTAATTGCTCCAAAGAAATATTCAGTAGGCTTTAATCCTCCGAAGTAAGAAGATTTGATAAATCCATGCGCTTCAGAACCTAAATCTCCATCCTTAAAGAATGACAGAGTCCTATTAGTATATCCAAGATTTATTCTTTTATTCCACAATGACTGCTGTCCAACACAACAGGCTATTTGAGTTATATTAAGGGCACTTCCTGCAGCCTTAGGATTAATCATATTACTTACATTGCTATCCCCTGTGAAGTATGCCTTGACATGATTTCCAACCTCTGAAGTAATCTCATTTAATACCTGAGAGATTTTAACTTCCATTGATTCTTTAATTCCCTTTCCTGGAATCAATTCAGTTCCAGCAGAGTCTTCTATTATTTTCTTTACTTTATTTTCCGCTTTCTCTATAAGTTCCTTAGTTAAATTCTTTATCTTATCAGAAACATTTACATCTTGGACTGAAAGAGTATGCCCTCTATTAGAAAGATAAGTTGTGCCAAGCCTGAAAGCATTATTTATTGCATCAACAGCCGCGCCTCTTCCACAATTCTTATCAATAACCTTAACCATTTCTCCTCCTTCTGCTCCAAACGAATTTGGTCCAAGAAGTTCACGGGGCATTTTAACTCCGGAGTTCTTTGGCATAATTTGTTCAAAGAGGTCCATTCCATTTAATTTCTTAGTCTTCGAACTATTTATGATTCCTGCAGAGAAAAGTAATTGATCTGCTTCTGCTTTGTCAAAATCTTTCTTTCCTATAAGATATGTACCAGTAACTGCATCAGTAATAGTTCCTATAAGGTTGGTATTATTCTTTGAAGAAATTATATTATTATTGACATCTAACAAGACTTTAGCTTCTGCTCTTGCTTCTTCAGTCTGCATTGAGTGAATGTTCATTTCATCTCCATCAAAGTCAGCGTTATAAGGGAAAGCAGTTGCAGGATGAAGTTTGAATGTTTTTCCAGGCAATACTTTAACATAGTGAGCCATAAGGCTTTGTTTGTGCAACGAAGGATGTCTATTGAAAAGAACTATATCTCCGTCTTGTAGATGTCTCTCAATCTTGTATCCAGGAGTAATCTCATTACACAATTCATCTTTAAGTTCATCGCTTATTCTCTTTTTTCTTCCATCTGGTCTGATTACATAATTTGCGCCAGGATGATCTTGTCCTTTCTTAATAAGTTCTTTCATCAATTCTATATTTTCAGAAGTCACTGCTTCAGGTATTGTTAGAATAGTTGCGACTTCAAAAGGAACTCCAACTTCATTAAGCTTAAGATAAGGGTCAGGGGAAATAACAGTTCTAGACGAGAAATTGACTCTCTTTCCAGCAAGATTTTTTCTTATTCTTCCTTCTTTTCCTTTTATTCTTTCAGTAATTGTCTTTAAGGGCTGTCCACTTCTGTGTCTTGCAGGAGGTATTCTTGTTATATTATTATCAAAGAAAGTTGTTACGTGATACTGCAATAAATCCCACAAGTCTTCAATTATAACTTCAGGTGCTCCTGCATTCAAATTTTCCCACAATCTCTGATTGCTTCTTATAATATCCGAAAGTTTGTGAGTCAAATCATCTTCACTTCTCTCTCCTGTTTCTAAAGTAATAGATGTTCTAACAGTAACGCTTGGAACCAAAAGCTGGCTTAAAATACCCCACTCAGGTCTGCATGTCCTTGTATTCACTCCTATTTTCTTTATTTCCTCGTCAGAGATTTTTAGAAGTTGTTCTCTTATCTCAATAGGAAAAATTCTACGCTTGCCTATAATAAATGAACTTGGTTTTTCTAATCTTACTCTCTCCTGATCTCTATCACAATGAGGGCATCTTTTCTTATCTCTTGCTTTTTTTGCTCTTTCAACAGGACTATATTGTTTTTGTTTTTCTTCAGAAAGCATAAGTTTTCCACAATCATGGCAGAAACTTCTCATAAACAATTCAATCAAAGGAACATATTTTATATGCAGTGCAGGTCTAGCAAGTTCAATAAATCCTGGATGACCTGGACATTCCTTAACTCGTTTCCCACATGTTCTACATCTCACCCCAGGATCTATGGCTCCAAGTCTCAAATCCATTAATCCTCCATCAACAGGGAATCCATCTATATCATAAAGTTCAGGAGTTACAATCTTCGCTACGCTTATTTTCTTTATCTTGTCAGGACTAACTAAGCTAAAACTCAATGCCTTTACTTGTTTTCTAAAATATTTTTCGTTCATTTTTCAAATTTATTCTTTAATTCAAATGATGTTGCAATATGCAATCCAAGCAATTCATCTATTAAAAGCTTGAAGGCATAAGAAACTTCAACAGGGCTAACTTCATTTCCTCCACAGACCGAACAGATTATTTTATTCTTTATTATATCTTCATAACCAGTTCCACCACACTTGGTACATATGTGCATTACAGTCTTGTCCGAATCATATCTCTCTTTCAATAACAACGATGCTCCATGTCCAACCAATGCCTGTTGCTCCATTTCTCCAAGTCTTAATGCTCCACCTCTTGATCTTCCTTCTATAGGCTGTCTTGTCAACAAGGCAACTTTTCCTGAAGCCCGAGCATGTAGTCTGTTACTTACCATATATCTAAGTTTCAAGTAATACATATTTCCGATATAAATTTTTACTTCCATTTGCTTTCCCGTGATTCCATTATACATCTTTTCTTTTCCATCGGAACTGAAACCAAGTCTTTTTAGTTGTTCTTCAAAATATTCAACCTTGTCGCCTGAGAATGCAGTACCATCAACTATTCTTCCACTCAATGCAGCAGTCTTTCCTGCAATAAGTTCTATCAAATAGCCTACGCTTCTTCTGCTTGGAACTCCATGAGGATTGAACATTAAATCTGGTTTTATTCCAGAAACTGTGAATGGAACATCTTCAGACTTAGAAACAAAACCAACAACTCCTTTTTGTCCGTGAGGTGCAGAGTATTTATCTCCAGGTTCAGGCAATCTTAAATCTCTAGATCTCACATGTGCAATCTTATTTCCTTCTGCATCTATTGTTATGAAAACAGCATCAACAATTCCCTTTTCTTCCTGTCTTATTGCAGTGCTTCCCTCTTTTTTTGATTGAATACTTATATCTCTTGCTTCAGAAAGGAACTTTGGAGGGGTGGTTCTTCCTATAACAACTTCTCCAGAAGAAACTTGAGCTTCAGGATAAGCAATACCATCATCTTCAAGGAACCTATAAGATTCTTCAGTCCTATAACCAGAAACATCTTTATCAGGAATAACTATTTCATCTTTAAGTCCACCTGCATAATTCAGTTCAGTTGCTTTATATGGTCTAAAGTAAGTGCTTCTTCCCATTCCTCTATCAATACTTGCTTTATTCAGAACAATTGCGTCTTCAATATTATATCCTTCATAAGGCATTACAGCGACGACAAGATTCTGTCCAGCAGGATAAAGCTCAAGAGCATCATAAACAAAGCTTCTTACCAAAGGTTTTTGAGGATAATGTAAAATCGAAACATCAGTATCAAGTCTTGTAAGATAATTTGCCGCATAAATTCCAAGACTCTGTTTCAATGTTTTGCTTCCCTTATTCAATCTTGAAGATTGGTCGTGATTACAGAATGGAACAAGAGAGGTAACAAGTCCAAACAAATCAATAAGGTCAACTTCAAGGTGAGTATTTTCATCTGTAATTTTTTCAGGAGTCATTGCAATAAAAGCATCTTCTTCTTCTGAAGCATCAACATATTCAATTATTCCCTTATCGATAAGTGATTTCCATGTTGCTTTATTTTGTTCTAAATCTAAGAAATGCTCTTCGGTAAGTTTACTCTTTCCATTTTCCAAAATTATTAAAGGTCTAAGGACTCTTCCTATTTCAGTAGATATAACAACCTCTCCACTTGTTCCAAAACTTCTTACACTCATATCTCCTGGAAATTCATTCTTCCTTCTCTCTTCTCTGACTTTCTTAGCAAATTCTTTATTATCTTCAACCGCTCCGATAAATCCTCCATTGAAGAAAATATCATGCTTGCCATCTCCATTTCTATTGAGTCCAAGAGATTCAAATTTCTTAAGAATTTTATCCTGATCGTAATGAATAGCAGTAGATATTCTGGCCAAGATACTCAAATTCTTTCTTAATCCAATTTCTGTTCCTTCAGGAGTTTCAGTAGGACAAAATCTTCCGTAATGTGTAGGGTGCAATGTTCTTGCCATAAAATTTCCCTGTTCTCCAGGCAATGTCGAAGAAACTCTCTGCAAATGACTCAACATGTCCAGATAATTATTCTTCTGCATGTTTTGTGTAACTCCAGTCTTCTCTCCAATCCAACTTCCTGTAGCAATTGCACTTTCAATTCTGTGGCTGAATAATGTACTCTTAGCAATAGTCTTTATAGAATAAAATTTCTTTCTCTTTACAACTTTTTGCAAGGAATATTGTATATCCTTTATTAAAATATTAAGATTAACTCTAAATAAGTCTGCAAGCAAATCTCCAGAAAGCTTGACTCTTTTATTTGCATAATGATCTTTATCTGTTCTTATTGTTTTATCGTCCTTAGATTTTAAATATTGTTTCAAAAACTTACATAAAGACATTGCTTTTTCATTTCTTGATAATTTATCTAAACCAACATGAGGAAGGAAAAATGAATCAATTCTTTGTTTTACTCTATCAAGGATTTCTTTTTTAGTGCCTTGAATTCCTGATTTTTCAGCTATGTAAAGCAATGCGTCTTCAGAGTTTTGAATTTTCGCATACTCATAAAAGTTAACTATAACACAATCATCTTCAACACCAATATGTTTAGCTATATCCGCTTCTTTTGTCATTCCTAAAGCTTTTATCAAAACAATTGCAGGAACATTTCTCAATCTACTAAATGCAACTTCTAATATTCCCTCGTTAGTCTCAGAAATCGTGGTAGGAATTCTATAAGGTCCTCTTTGCGAGAAAATTCTTAATGTCAATCCAAGTCTTCCATCTTCTATAAATGGTTGATTAGGTGCAAGGTCTTCAGTCATAATCATTATTCTTTCGTTTCCATTAATTATGAAATATCCTCCAGGGTCAAGAGGATCCATATAATTTTCTCTAAGTTCCTGCTTGCTCATTCCATTTGTATTACAAATCGAACTTTTAACAATTATTGGAATTCTTCCAATTTCAACTTCAGCACTATCAGACTGATCTCCAAAACTAACATTCAATTCAACAAAAATCGGCGCAGAATAAGTAAGGGTTCTCAATCTCGCCTCTGTAGGGGTTAGATTACTCACGCTTCCGTCGGCTTCTATAATATTTGGTTTTGCTACCCTTATCTTGCCAAGTTTTATTTCAACATCCTCATTATTTATATTTGCATTTATTTCTTCAACAATCTGTTGCATTCTATTATGAATAAAATTATCAAAAGATTTTATATTAGATTCAACTAACGAATGCTGTTCAAGATATTTTTCAACTAGTAAATGTTTGCTTCTTTCCATTTATACAACAACTCTATAATAGAATCGGGTCTTATCCTCCAACTTTCTCTCGATTTTCAGAACATCTCCACTCTGACAATTTTCGGAAACGCTAGCATCATCAATTTTTATTTTAGGTAGCTGAGCGACAGAAATATTAAATTTTTTAGTTAACTCTTTTACCTCTTCCAGTTTTAGTTTGATATGTTTGGGTTGTAGGATGTGCATTGGAAAATTTGCTTTAATGACTAAGCAATAACAAAAGAAGATTGTAAAAGTGGGTTTATAAAACTTACTATTTTAGAGGCATATATTCCATAATCAAGAATTTCTCATTTTAATCACCTAAATCTTCCCCCAAATTCACTTATTTTCTCTTTTTCCTGTCATGCCTTCTCCAGGCAGCAGAGACAGACTTAGCCCTTCTATCAAGCCTTCCAATCAGAGATTTTCTCAACACGCTAGCTCTTACTCTTTTATTCTTATAATGTCTGATAACAGGTTCAGCAACATCTCTTATCAGTTCCTTCCTTTTCCCAGGATTCAAACCAGCATCTTTAGCAGATAAGTCAACAGCCTTCCTTATCTTTCCAGGCATAAACGTCTGCTTCTTACCATCTCTTTTTATAACACTACCCATCTTAAATGTAGTATATTGAAATATATAAATCTAATGCTTATGAAAAAATGGTCCCGAAGGGATTCCCGAAGGCTCGTGAGAACCGAGGGCTAGCGAATCGAAGATTCGTGCAGTGTTCAAATCCATGAGAAATGGCCCCGAAGGGATTTGAACCCTCGACACCTGGATTACTTCAAACAAGAATTCATGTCCCTTTTTGAAGGACAGCGGAACTTGTTCTGCTGTAAAAGTCCAGTGCTCTGACCAGGCTGAGCTACGGAGCCATGCCAGAAAAAGAATTAGTTTGTTTTTAAAGCTTTAGAAAATCGGGCTTTGTCCGGAATAGATTTTT
>DANJ01000014.1 GCA_002497285.1 Candidatus Pacearchaeota archaeon UBA92 | reverse complement strand
TGGAGCCCTGGGAAGTTTGCTTCCAGCCTCGGATTTAGTCAGGTTGAGAGAGCAATAGATTACGTGAGAAATCAGGATATGCATCACGCATAGAAGCCTTGCCCTTTAGGGCAAGGAGTATCACGTTTAAATATCCTAAATTGCTTTTTATTATATGAGTAAAATTAATAAGAAACTTTTGATAATCATCTTGTTAGTTGCTTTAATGATTATTTTTGTGATTGTTGCCCGTTATAATTATGAGAGCAAGTTAGAAAGTGGACGAACGGTCTGTACCCAGGATGCTAAATTGTGCGAGGATGGCAGTTATGTGTCAAGAAATGCGGACTTTGATTGTGAATTTAACCCTTGTCCAGGTGAATAATGAAATTCAAATTTTATGCATTTAAGTTAATTGGAATTATTGCTTTAGTTTATCTTTTACAGTTGTTTATTCATGGTTTTACAGATTTGTTTTTATTAAATTCAAATTCTTGGACAGAGATATGGCGATTTGTAACAAGTATATTTTTACATGGAAGTATTGCTCATCTTTTCTATAACGGGTTTGCTTTGCTTTTGTTTGGAAGTATTCTTGAGAGACTTATTGGGGGAAAGAAATTTCTGATTGTTTTTTTTGTTTCTGGTGTGTTAGCTAATTTGATAAGTGTTAATTTCTATTCTTCTTCTCTTGGAGCATCTGGAGCGATATTTGGTGTGATTGGTGCATTGATAGTTGTTAGGCCATTGTTGATTGTTTGGGCATTTGGTTTGCCCATGCCGATGTTTGTTGCGGGAATAGTTTGGGCTGTTGGAGATGTTATTGGTTTGTTTATACCGTCGGGAATTGCAAACATTGCACACTTATTTGGAATGGCTTTTGGATTGATAATGGGTTTGCTATTTAGAAAAAAGAAAATTAGAACTATTAAGAGCCGAATTTCTATAGATTAATCTTATTTAAGGCGATGGGAAGATAATTGGTGACTTGGGATAACTTTAAATATAAAATCATCCTGTCTATTTAGAAAATGGAGGTGATTTGATGGCCGCTAGAAGGAGGACTGCTGCTCGACGAACAACTACTCGAAGAACTACTGCGAGAAAAACAACGAGAAGAAGCACTACTACTGCAAGAAGGAGAAGATAAATCCTAAAATCTTTTTTATTTTTTATTTTTAATTGGTTTTTTGGAATATAGAACTTGTTTTAAACGTTGAATCTAAGGATTTTAATGGATATTTTTAATTGTAGTAGGGAAAAACTTGCGAAGATTCTTGCAGAAAATGGAGAATTGTATTCAGTAGGAGTTAGATTTTTTAAAGGATTAAGAAAGCAGGGAGTTTTCGATTCTGGACTTGAGAAGTCTGTTGATCAGGCTCTTAAAACTTTAAATGAAGCTAATGAAATTGCAACTAATGGTGCTTATTATATTTTCAGTGTTTATGATAGTTGGGCTGATAGAATTGACTCCTTTGATGAAGGGTTTGTTGTTTATCAAAAAATAGTTGATGAGATGTTTGAAAGAATAGGCCTTAGCTCTGAAGGGGCTTCTGGAAGTAATAGGGTTACTGAAATTCTTAAGAAGCATGAAGTTAGTACTCTTTATACTCTTGTTATTCCAGATGGAGGATATTGTGGTTTGAATGCAGAGGAAGATGGAGGGGAAATAATTGGAGATGATGGAGAGGAAGAAGGAAGAGATGTCATTAGGTATAGTATTGTTGAAGAAATAGATAGAGAATATTTCAAAGAAAAAGGGATAGAAATTATTGTTATGTTGCCTTAGGATTTTTAAGTTCAGTTTTATAGAATGCCCCTGCCGGGATTCGAACCCGGGTTTACGCCGCGAAAGGGCGTCGTCCTTGGCCACTAGACTACAAGGGCATGATTGATTGAGTAAAAAATGGGTTTTAAATGTTAGCATAGATACGCTAAGCTAATGAGTCCACCAGTAAACGCAGACTTCGTCCGCGGTAACTTCAACTCTTACGAGATTAAAGTGATTTGAACAAATCCTAGTATTTTGTTCCATGAGCCCACCAGGATTTGAACCTGGGACCCCTGCCTTTCCTACTTAAGACACCTTGCGGTTTCTTGAAGCTCAACTTCCCTTTGTTAGGGAGCGAGGATACATCTCTAACGAGATGCACTCTTATAAGAGCAGTGCTCTAACCGGGCTGAGCTATGGGCTCACGTTGAAATGAAAATCAGAGGATATTTAAAACTTAGTCTTTTCTAGTTTTTATGATAATCGGGGTTACAGGGTCTATCTGCTCTGGAACAAGCACTTTCATGTCTTTTCTCAATGAAAAAAGATTTATTGGGTTTTCTTACTCTGATATTTTAAGAGAAGAGTTGAGCAAAACAGGAAAAGAAATCACAAGAAAGAATCTGCAGGATATAGGGGATGAACTTAGGAAAAAAGAAGGGCTTGGGGTCTTATCAAGAAGAATGATTGAGAAAATGGATAATGGAAAAAATTATGTTGTTGGGAATATAAGAAATCCTGGAGAAGTTGAAGAATTTAGGAAAGAATTCGGGGATAATTTTATCCTGATTAGATTAGATGCTGATTTTCAGGTAAGGTTTGACAGGGCAAGAAAAAGAGCGAGAGAAAATGAGCCGATGGAGCTTGAGGCATTTAAGAAAATGGAAGAAAGAGATTTAGGCGAGAATGAAGAGGAACACGGGCAGCAGCACAAAAGAGTTTTTGAGATGGCTGATTTTGTAATAGAAAATAATCAGGGATTGGGCGAACTGAAAGATAAAGTTGATGAGCTGCTTGCTGATTTAGGTTAGATTTATATATCTTATTCCTTATATCTGTAAATGCAGAAAGATGTGAGGCCTTTGAGCGAATATCTTGGCAGAAGCTATTCTGAAAACCAGAATCTGATTCGCCTGGCAGACACAAAGGCGAATATTGTTATAGCTCTTATCGGAGTTATTTTGTCCATCTTCTTCAGCTTCCTTAATAATTTTGGGGAATTGCCTATGAACCTTTTGATAATTACATTAATACCTTTTATCGCTTCAGGATATTTTGCCTTTCTTACGCTTTATCCGAGAGGGGCAAAGGCATCTGGAAAACAATCCCTGTTATATTACAAGGATGCGATGTCAATGGATGTTGCGAAGACGAGGAAGAAGATGATGGATTTTGATTACAAGGATATTGCAGAGGATTATCTGATAAATATCAAGGCGCTTTCCAGAATTGTTCACAGCAAGTTCAGGAATTTAAGGATTTCATATTCCCTGTTTGTTATTGCAATTCTCGTCAAATTGATTGTTGAAGGTTACTCCTGGTTTTATTGATTAGAAATGCTAAAATTTAAATACAATTCAATACCCTCTATTTCATGGAAAAGAAAATGCTGGATTTTACAGTCATAATTGAGCAAGATGAAGATGGAGTTTATGTAGCGAGTGTTCCGGAAATCCATGGGTGTTATACACAGGGGAAGACCATTTCGGAGGCTTTAGAGAGAATTAGGGAAGCAATTGAGGTTTGCCTTGAGGCAGATAATGAAGATATCAAGCCTATGAAATTTATAGGTTTACAGAGATTGAATTTCAAGTCTAAATCACAACCTGCTGTTTATTAAAATGCCCAAACTTATTCCTATTTCAGGAAAAAAATTATGTAAGCTCCTTGAAAAAATGGGTTTTGAAAAAATACATGGAAAGGGCAGCCATTTTAGGTTTAAGCATCCAGATGGAAGAAGGACAGTAGTCCCAGTTCATGGAAATGAGGATATTGGAAGAGGATTGCTTAAGGCGATTTTAAATCAGGTAAAGATAACCGTTGATGAATATGATAAATTGAGGCAGGAAGTTTAGTTATTTTTTAGCCTGCTTCCAGAGTAGCTCGAAATGCTTCCTATAGCCTTCTGCGACGTGCTTGTCTTCTATTAAAATCCCGTAGGGATTTTCTGTGAAAATATTTATTGCTACTTTGTCTCCCACAATTACTGTTTCCTGGAATGATGCGAATTCTTTTGGAAGGTATCTTATTTCTGTCATTGGCAGCTTTTCAATTTCTGTTCCGCCTATTGGCTTCACAGTCATGTCAAATACCTGCCTTGCCGAAAGCTTGTTTGCTATCCTTTTTCTATGATGGTTCAGCCACCATGTCAAACCCATTTTATTGGCGCATTCTTCCCCTCCGCCGAATGTATTATACTCTTTGCCATTTGAGTCCCTCATAATTGAATATATCTCATTGATGCCTTTCTTTCCTTTGTATATGGAAGCCTTTTCCTTGATCCTTGCAATTCCCTGCTTCCTTTTTAATTCCGGCAGTATTTCTTGGAATTTTCTCTTCTTCTCTTCTATGAAATCAAAGAAATGTTCCGGGTTAGTCGCCTGATAGATTTTTCTTTTTCCTTCCAGGATGAAATTGATAAGGCCTTTTTCTATCAATGAGTTGAGATCTCTATGAATAGTTGAATTAGGCAGGCCTGACTTCTCTAAGATTGTGCCTGCAATCGATGAGCCAAGCTCCAATAATGTGGTAAGTCTTGATCTCTGTATGCGTCAGCCCTAAATCTTCCAGAATCTCTGTGTTCATTGTCCTACTATTTGGTAGGATAAATATTTAAGTATTGTTATTTTGTGTGACTACTATGAAAGAACAAAATATAGAACAGAGAGAACTAATGAGGCCATATTTAGGAAATGTGGCAAGGAGAAGGATTGGGCTAGCAGTAGGTACGCTTGCACCATTAATTTTCCTTTACAATGTAATTTCTAACAGACCAGTTGCCCCAGAGAGAACTGAGCAGGTTAAAGTGTATGAACTAGCTTCTGAATTATCTGAAGAATTAGGATCTTCTAAAAGATATCAGGGAATTGACCGTGCTATTGATGATTTTTTAGAGGGAGAGAGGACAAATTTAGAAATTTTAGATTATTCTGAAAAAAAGAAAAACTTTGATTTTGAGAGGCCTAAATATGTTGGAGGGCTCGTTCTCGGTTCGCTATTTATGTTAGCTGGGCCTATTGGAGGATTTATTTTAGGTTCACAATTTGGTAATTTACCAGAGGATAATAAAAGGAGAAATGTGAAAGGAGGTAATGAGAAAAATGAGTGAACAAATAGTGATGAAAAGAACTACTACTCAAGGTAGAAATCTTGATAAATGTCTTGGAAAGGAAGAGCTTCCTACAAGATATGAGTTTTCCAATGTAGTTGGACAGATATTGGCTCGTGTTGCTGTAATTGAAGGAGAAGGTAGATTTCCTTATACTGTTCAGGAATATGTTCCAGACAGAGTTGATAGGCGATTGGTTTTGGGATACTCTGGAGATGCAAGTGCAGTTTATAGAAATGGCTTTTCTCTGAAGGATGCGACGGTTCTTGCAACAAAAAGAGCGAAAGCAATTGGACAGAGACTTTCCGAAATTAGAGGCTCGGAATTAGTAGATAGTTCTGATGGAGAAGCCTTGCTTGTCCTCCAGTGATTTTTTATTTTTCCCGTATCTTTATAAATCGCTGAAATTGATTATATTTAATGTTAATCGGTTTAGTAGGGCGACCTAGTTCAGGTAAGAGCACTTTCTTTAAAGCTGCGACTTTAGCGGATGCTGAAATTGCGAGTTATCCTTTTACGACTATAAAACCGAATCATGCTATGGCTTATGTTAAAATTAAAGATTTAGCTGTTGATTTTGGAAAGCATTCAAATCCTCGGGAAGGGTATGTTAAAAAAGATTGGCGGTTTGTACCTTTTGAATTGATGGACGTGGCTGGGCTAGTTGAAGGAGCTTCCGAAGGTAAAGGATTAGGAAATGAATTTTTGAATGATTTGGCTGGGGCAGATGCATTTATTCACGTTGTTGATATGTCTGGAGAGTATGACAGTGAGGGAAAGCCTACTGAAAATTATGATGTTTCCCAGGATGTCAGAATGATTGAGAATGAATTGGATTTGTGGTACCTAGGCATATTAACTAAAACTTGGGAAAAGTTTGCAAGAATTGTTGAAACTCAAAAGACAAAGCTAAGTGAATCTGTTGCAAAGCAATTTTCTGGATTAAAGGTTACAGAAGATGATGTTAAATCGGTTTTATTAAAAACAGGGTTGAATCCTGATAAGCCTACTTCCTGGAACCAGGAAGACGTGAAGAAATTTTCTATTGCCTTGAGAAAGACGACAAAGCCAATGATAATTGCTGCGAATAAGATTGATAGGCCTCTTGGAAAAGAGAATTACGAAAAAATAAAATTGAAATTTGATTATCCTATTGTTCCTTGCTATGCTGAAGGCGAGTTAGTATTAAGACAAGCAGATAAGGCTGGATTGATTAATTATATCCCTGGAGAGAAAGATTATGAAAAAAAGAAAGAATTATCTGGAAAACAACAGGAAGCTCTTGAGCAAGTTGATAGAATTATGAATGATAATAATGGAACAGGCATTCAGGAAGTTTTGAATAAAACTGTTTTTGATTTGCTCAAGTATATTGCAGTTTATCCTGCTGGAAGTAAATTGTCAGATAGTAAAGGAAATGTTCTACCTGATTGTTATTTGATGCCTCCTGATTCTACGGCTTTGGATTTTGCATTTAGATTGCATACAGATATTGGGAAGAATTTTGTTAAGGCGATACATGTAAAAACAAAACAGGCAGTAGGTAAGGACTATAAGTTGAAGATGGGTGATGGATTGGAAATCATGGTTCGATAGATTTAATAATCTAAATTTATTTTAGTTAGTATGGTAAGTATTGGAAAACAGTTTAAAGTTTTGAAAGATAATTGGCTTATTGTTATTGCCTTAATCTTTGTTGTTTTATTATTGTCAAATTTTAGGATTGATAATATAAGTACTGCTGGAGTATTTTCTACAAATGATGCTTCTTTTAAAGAGATGGGTGCTGGAACTGTTCCTAATTATTTCGGCAATGATTTTGCTCCAGACGTAGAAACAAGAAAGATAATTTATTCGGCTTCTGTGAATGTTGAAGTTGATAAAGGTGATTTTTTGGAAGTAGATGACAAGTTTGAGGGTATTGTTAGAAGTAGAGAAGGAATCGTTCTTAATAAAAATTTGAATAGTTATGGTGAGAGCGAAAGAAAAATTGGCTATTATAGTCTAAGAGTAGATGTCAGAAATTTAGATGCTTTGTTAAATGACTTGAAAGAACTTGGTGAAGTTAAAGGATTTAGTAAGGATGCTTACGATGTTACTGGAAGTTATCTTGGGTTGGAAGAGAGATTAAAAATTGAGAGTGAAAAACTTGTAAGATTGAAGAGCTTTTTGAATGAAGCAACAAGTATTAACGATAAAATTCTTTTGAATGAACAGATTTCAGAACAAGAAAGAACAATAGAATATCTTCAAGAGGCATTACAATCTCAAGATGAGCAAATCGAATATGCTACTGTCTCGTTCACTCTTGAAGAGAAAGAAAGTGAGTTCGCAAATATTACCTTTGTTACTTTCGGAGAGCTTGTAAAAAGTTTTGTAGATAGTATTGCAGGATTATTGAGGTTAACCTTTGTTTTGATTCCTTATGTTTTTATTATTTTTATTATTTGGATTATCTTTAAGAAGAAAAAATAAGGAACATTTAAATAACTCTCTTGCTTTTTGATTGGATGAATAAAAAGAATGTTTTAATTGGGGTCTTTGTTGTTTTTGCAATTATACTCTATGTTTTAGGAAATATTTCCTATGTTTCTGCTGAAAGTGGTAGAGATGGAAATGAAGATAGAGAGGATGATGCTAGAGTAAGTGCTGATTTAAGGGGAGATAGTTTGGATGATGATTCCGATGACTCAAGTGGTAGAGATACTTTTAGGACAAGAGAAAGGAGAATGATTGTTGGAGCGGACGGTGTTGAAAGAGAGATTGAAATAAGAGAGAGAGTTAGAGCTGATGGAAGCTTTGAGAGACATATTAAGTTTAAGATGAAAGGTGATTCTGAAGATGAGGTCGAAGTAGAAATTGAAGATGATATGGAAATTGAAGAAGAAGTTGGAGACGATAATGAAACAAGATTAAGAGTTAAGTTTTCAAATGGAAGGAATGCAGATGTGAAAGTTATGCCTGATGTTGCATCTGCTCGTGCATTGGAAGCGTTAAGATTACATGTTTGTTCGATGGACAATAATTGTACAATTGCTTTGAAAGATGTTGGAGTGGATAATGTTTCTAATAAATTGATATATGAATTAAGGGCAGAAAAGAGATTTAGGATGTTTTGGTTGTTTGAAAGAAGAGCTGAAGTGAGGGCAGAGATTAATGCCGATTCAGGAGAAATTGTAGATACTGATAAACCTTGGTGGACTGCTTTCTCTTCTGAGATAGATGATTCGGATAGTTCAGTTAGTGATGTTGCCCAATAATTTTATATAGTGGATTTGTTCGTTTATCAAATGAGAAAAGAGGGTTTGAGTGATGTTATTTCTACGGTTCTTATTATTTTAATTGTCTTAGTTTCTATTGGAATAATTTGGGCTTTTATTATTACTCCGGCGATAAGAAGTGCTGTTGGTGGAGGGGATAATGGGGATGGTGGAGAAGTTGGAAAACTAATTGGGTGTGCTGATTTGAAAGTTGAAGCTAATAGTTGTGGTTATTTGGATTCAGGAAATTATCAAGTCAAGGTTACTAGAGGAAAAGGTAAAATAGAATTTAAGGAAATTGTTTTTAAGTTTAAGACTGCAAATACAGAATTTACAATAAAGAATGACACTGATTTTCCAGGAGAGTTTGGTTCTTTGATATATAATTTTAATTTGTCTGATTATACTAAAGAAAGTATAGGAAGTGTCGAAATTGCGTCTGTTTTTGATAATGGAAATGTATGCGGATTTACAACCCGTGTTAGTTGCATTGGAGGTCTTGGAACAGGAGGGGGGAATGGCAGAGGCGGTGGAGGCGGAGGAGGCGGTGGAGGCGGTGGAGGCGGAGGAGGCGGTGGAGGCGGAGGAGGCGGAGGTTTAGAACCTCTTAGTTACTGCGCTCCAAAGGATTTGCCTCTTGGAAAAAATAAAAGTGTTTTAGATGCATATGCAAATATTAATACATTATATCCTATTACAGGGAATACAAAAGGAGTGAGAAGTGTTCCAGAAGTAACTGGGATGGTTATTAATGGAGTTAATGTTGTAGTTATCAAGTTTAAATTTAGACCATTCGAACCTCATTATAATGGAGCTCCTTTCGATTCCAATTGGGAAGCAGAGGCGACAATTATTCTACCTAATTATACTACAAACCAGATTAACAAAAATACTCTTGCATTGAGTATGCAACCTGGAAGTGCTAATGGGAATCCTTCTGGAGTTGATCCAGTAAGGTTACCTGGAGAGATTCCTAGTTGGTATAGAGGAATAGATACAGGGTTTGATTTTCAAGAAACTTTTGGTTCAGTTGTGGCAGACTTTAAAATACCTATGGTCTTTTATGGAGTTGTTCCTTCTGGAGGTCCTAGATGGATAGAATTTACTCCTGAAATGCAGACTAAGCTTAGAAATCTTGCACAAGAGTCAAGTCCAACATATACTTGCGATGATGATTCTTGCGATGGACGAATTACGGCAGAAAGTACAGTGCATGGATGCCTGAATAAACTTTCTTCGGTAGATTATGATAATGGTTGGCCTTATTTAGATTATCATCCCACTATATTTTATTCTTTAGCAGCAAGTAGATTAATTGACGCTTCTCAATATGTTTTAAATCAAGTTGCGACACAACAAAATTGGAGAGATAATCAAGGACAACTTTATAGTTTTAATTTTGCTAGTGTTTTTGCTATGGGTGGTTCAAAGAGAGGAACTGCAATGGAAGAGTTTATCGTTCTTGAACCGAGAGTTAAAATGGGTCTAATTGGTCATGCAAATGCTGGAAATTATATAGATTATGATTTACAAAGAACTTCTTTGTTTGCAAATAGTTATCCTTCAAATGTATATACTGGTGAAGATTCGTTTAATTTCAACCAACAAAGGCAAAAATGGATTGATTATTATGATCCTGCCACATGGGATAAAAGTCTTTGGGGTAATAAAGTTGTTGCAAGAAGTTTTGGGAGTTTAGACACTTATTATGCAGAGGGAGCAGAACTATTATTTGCTAATAGTATGCCTTCAGGTCTAAGATGGTTGGCAGTTCCTAATCTTGGTCACGGTTTCGGATCTGTAGATCATGCAGTTTTATTTAGAAATATGGTAAATTATACTTTAACTTCTGGAAATTCGGACTATCTAAATGTTGATGCGAAGTATTATTTCGATGAGGGGACTGTAAATGCTACAATTACAGGAACAAATAACTTTAATGATGTGAGGGCAGAGTTATGGTGTACACAAGGAGATATGGATGATGCTTTCCCAAGAGGCTCATGGGTACCTACCTTAAGGAATAGGATTGATTGTAGCCCTTTGAATAATGTAGACTCTGATTTTGATCCTGTAGCTCCTGATTTGAGGTATTCATATTTGAGTAAAGTGATTATGACTGATTTAGGCTCTGGAAAATATAGTGCTAATGTGAATTCTATTCCTGGAGTTGGATGGGAAAATAGCACAGGTACTAATTTTATTGGATGTTACGTACGTGCGGTCAAGGGAGGGCAATACAAGGATACTAGTGTTGCTACTTCAACCTTTTTGATGAATAAACCTTTGTGTGAAAGTTCACTATTGCAAATTAAAGAGGGTTAATTTTATAAAATATATCCTTCATTATGGTTTATGAAAACGCGAAAAGAATCCTTACAATTATTAAAAGAATGGGTTAAAAGCGAAAGTTTAAGAAATCATTGTCTTGCTGTTGCTTCTACAATGGAAGGATACGCTAAAAAAAGAAATTTGGACATGGAAGAAATTGATATGTATTGGATTACCGGATTATTGCATGATTTGGATTATGAAAGATATCCAGATATTAATGTGCATCCAATAAAAGGATGTCAAGAATTAAGAAAAAGAAAATATCCTGAAGAGATAATTGAGGCAATATTAGGGCATAATAATGCTACTGGAATTAAAAGGTATAGTTTGATGGCAAAGACTTTATTTGCTGTCGATGAAATTTCTGGATTGATTGTTGCTTTGTCAAAAGTTAGACCTTTGAGATTTGAAGGAATGAATGCTAAAACTGTTGAAAAAGTTATGAAGAAAAAAGATTTTGCTGCCGCAATTAATAGGGAAGAGATTGAAAAAGGAATTATTGAATTGGAAGTTGAGAGAGGAGAACATTTTGAAATTGTTATTGAAGCAGTGAATAATATGAATTGTGATTTAATAAAATAAGTTAAAATTAAATAGATAGTTTTCTATTTTTCTTTATGCAAAAAAGAGGGCTGTCGGGTGTTGTAACTGTTCTCCTTTTACTATTAATTTCTATTGTAAGTATTTCAATAATCTGGCTTTTTATTCAACCTTCTATAATTGGAATAATTGGAAGCGGAGAAGATAATGGGCAACTTACAAGTTTTATTTCATGTGCTGAATTGGATATTAGAACAGATTCATGTTTTTATAACGAAAGCTCGGTAAAGGTTGGAGTTGGCAGAGGAGTGGGACAACAAGAGATATCTAGTTTGGCTTTTAAGTTTGATGGAAGTGTTTCCAATCTATTCTTAAAAGATTCCTTAAGAGGGGAAGTTCCTAATGAATTTGGACATTCAACAATAGTCTTTAGTTTGGATAAGTTCGAACAGATTCCTAAAAATGTCAGGACAACAATTATATTTCAAAACGGAGAAGCATGTGAGTTTACGGATACGCCTGTAAACTGTTTGGAAGAGCCCGAATCTAATATCGAGTGCGGTAATGGAAATAAAGAAATAGGAGAAGAATGTGATGACGGGAATATTGAGGATGGTGATGGATGTAGCTCTACTTGTCAATTAGAAGGGCAATTGGGTCAATCTTGCGATGATTTTGGTATAACTATCATTCCTTTATCAGACTTTGATGAATCAACATGCACAAGAACGAGAAATGGGCTTGTTGCCAGCGGAGTAGACAAAATCCCTTCAGCAGGCTTGAGAGTTATAGGATCTGATTGGAGCAGAGCTGCAGCAACAGGAGCTTCTTATGGAAGGGACATAATACAGTGGTATGAAATGTATGATACTCTAGAATTGGATGCACCGCTTGATTTTACTGAACTTGACCAGAAAATTGTTGGATACAAGGCTGCAAATATGAAAGTAATTTTGACTTTAAGAGCTAATCACCCTATCCGTTCTGAGATTGAATTTAATCCAAATTCTCAGACCTTACTCCAGGATGATTCCTGGCCTAAATTTGGTCAGGAAGATGATTGGGTTGATTATCTAAAAAATGTTACTGATAGGTATTATGCCAATCCTACTCCAGAGCATCAGGGAGTTCTTGTCGCCATCCAGGTCGGTAATGAATGGGGACATCAATTTAAGGTCAATGAGTCATATGGCCGATATACACAGGAAGAAGAACAACAGGCTATTCTTGACCTTATGAACCTAAGCTACAATTTTATAAAAGAGGTATCCCCAAATATTCCAGTGATAGCTTTTGCGATTTCCGATACCCCAAACATGGCTCTTGGAGCAGGCTATGATGAGCAGGGATGGAAATACGATGGAATATATTATAAAACTAATAACGGGCTGAATGGAATCACAATCGCAACCCGGCAGAGTGTTAAGCAGGACCCTATAACTAGTGCGAAATCTGCCGTGGTCAATGGTTCTGCATTTTATGATTATTTTGATGCACATATATATTTCCAATCCCCAGAGGGCGCAAGATATGTGGCTAATTTCGTCAGGGACACGTGGAGACTTAATGGAATAACGGGAAAAGGGCTTATCTCTACCGAGTTTGCGAATCCAATATACAATTACAGTTATGACCTCCATAGTTATAATATCAAAGCAGCACAGGCAGTTGCTTATCATTCAGGCTTTGATGCAATTGTATGGGGAAACTGGAATCCTTCTCCTGCATCACCTAACCTGCTGCAGACATCCATGAAGTTTAACGGGGGCGCTGGGTATCAGCTTCCGCAAATCTATAATTACACTTACTTTCAGGGCTTGTCTAAGAATTTTGATACGGTCTCCAGACATGGAGAATTATTATCTTTCAAGATTGGAGCTGTTGAGAAAGAACTTAATCTTAGCAAGGACTTGCCCCCATATCCGAGCTTGTACCAATGTTCTGATGGAATGGATAATGACGGAGATGGTTTACCTGATCAAGCTGATTCAGGATGTTATGATTATTACAATTTAGCGGATCCTACTAAGTGCAATGGTCAAAAAAGGCAGACTCTAAACTGCATAGACCCTGAAGGATTTTCTGAAAATAATTGGATATTTACGTTCTAAAATGATAATTTATGTCAAAGTTAAACCGGGGATGAAGGAAGAGAGCATTGAGAAAATTGCAGAGGATAAATATCTTATTAGCCTGAAGGAAAGGGCTGAAGACGGGAAGGCAAATAAAAGGCTGATTAACCTGTTGGCTAAGAAATTGGGCGTGAATTTTAGAGCCATAAAGATTAAAAATCCCAAAAGCAGAGATAAAATTATAGAGGTGAAAGAATGAAAATAATTATTGTTGATGATAAGGATAATGTTATTGACTCAAAAGAAAGGGAGGCGTTAGATTATTCCAAGGACATTTACCGAGTTTCTGCTTTATGGGTTTTGAATAATAAAAAAGAAATATTGCTGGCTCGCAGAGCTTTGAGTAAAAAACAAAATCCTGGAAAATGGGGTCCTGCAGTTGCAGGGACTATTGAAGAGGGAGAGACCTATGAATCAAATATTGTTAAGGAAGCTGAAGAAGAGCTTGGATTGAAGAATATTAATCCCAAAAAGGGATTCAAGGAATTGGTTTTAGGACAATATAAACATTTTACTCAATGGTTTATCCTAAAAAAAGATATTGATTTAGACAAACTTAAAATTAATAAAGATGAGGTTGCCCAAGTTGGCTGGTTTAATGAAAAACAGCTGTTGGAGAAGATTGATACAAATTCTGATGATGTATTGAAAGATATGAAAGGGTGGTTTGAAAAATTTAGATGAAATACGAATACGCTGAAGACTTACAAAATAGGATGGAAGAAATTGCGAAATTCCTTGAGATGGAGCATATAGCCATTGAGAGGGTGAAATGTTTTAGGAGTTCTGGAAGTTCAACTAAGAGGATTATCGCGCGTTGTCATACAATAGGAAAGCTAATGCAGAAGGCAATAGGAGTTAAGGCGCATTATGCAATAGAATTTTTGGAGAGATTTGAACGGATGAATAAAGATGAACAGGACAAGGTGATTATACATGAGCTTATGCATATTCCTAAAACTTTCGGCGGGGGTTTCAGGCAGCACGATTTTGTCTGCGACAGGAATGTTGAGATTATGCATAGGAAATTTGCGAATATGAAAAGAGGAAGATTTTTTTAAATGTTATTAAGATTTATATAATCATTTTAGCTTAATCAGGCATGTTAAAGAGGGGGTTGAGTGAGATAATTGCGATTGTTCTCATAATTCTCATCTCTTTGATTTCTATTTCAATAATCTGGCTTTTTGTTCAGCCTTTATTGCTTGAAAAACTTGGTTCGAATGAAAATGGTTCGATAAATAATTTAATTGTTTGCGCCAAACTTGATTTAGCTGTAAAGAGTTGTAGCGATTCGGGAGAGGCAATCTATTCTGTAAAGGTTAATAGGGGAATAGGTAGTTCGCAGATTAGTGAACTGAAATTTTTGTTTAAGGATTCTAAGGGCAAGACTTTTATTTTGTCGAATAATAGCGTTCCGAGAGAATTTGGATCTAAGAATTATATATTTGATTTTAACCGCTCTGGGAGAGAGATTGTGAGTGTTGATGTCGCTTCAGTTCTTGGAAATAATATCTGTGGATTTACCGGCGCTTCTGTTTCATGCTCTGAAGAATTATCAGGGCTCGGGGAAGGTAATGAAACTGAAGGAGATGGATGTGAGATAAATAAAGGAATAGTTTATCTTGACGATTTTGAGGATAATTGCACGAGAATAAGAAATGGTTTGATTAATTCAAATATAGAGCCTATGCCTTATATAGGGTTTCATAGTGTCGGTGCTTTACATCTTCCAGCTACTTCGGCAGTAGGGGCAGAGTTTCATAGACTAATAATCTCATGGCATAATGTTTATAATGGGGATGGGAGTTTCAAGGAAGATATATTTAATAATGCAACTTTATTCTATAAAAGCGAGAATACTAAAATCCTTTTGACAATAAAGGCAAATGACCCTAACCGAAGTACATGTTCTTATCAAATTGGAGAGAGAAGTATTGATGAAAGAGATTCTTATCCTAAGAATGAAGCCGAATGGACAAATTATGTTAAGTTTGTCGTTGACAAGTATTATGTGCAGCCTGTAAATAACGGGTCGGAATCAGTTCTTGCAGGGATACAATTAGGGAATGAATGGAGTCATCAGTTTGTTGTTAACACTACAGGTAATCCGACTTGCGACCCTAGGAACACGATCCAGGAGGTTAAGTTTGAAAGCATGATAAAGTTGATGAACTTAACTTATTCTGCAATGCAGGAAGCTCAAGAGAGCCTGAATCCTGGAGAAGAAAGACTTCCAATGATAACTTATGGATTGACAGGAGTAGATAATTTTGCTTTAAAGAGAGGATTTAATCTTGAGAACATAACTTATGATGGGTTTCTTGAAAATGGGATTATAAACAACACACCTAAAGATATTGATGAAAGTTCGGTTGAGAAAATAGAAGACTTCATAATAAACTCCTCATCTTATTATGATTACCTTGATATACACTTTAGGTCAAATTACTATCAAGATCATGGATATGTTGCGCAATGGATAAGAGATTTATGGAAAGATAATGGAATCATGGGTAAAGGGCTTTCATCTACAGAATATGGAGGACCATTTTATTTTTATACTACAGATTATCAGAAATATTTTATACCTTCATCTTTGACGCATTCATTCTTTGAGGGATTTGATTCTATCGCCTGGGCTTCATGGGTGCCTGCTAAAAAACTTACTTTTAAAGTTAATTTTGGGTTGGAAGCTATGACTAACTTCAACGGAGGGGCAAGGCAGTATGCAAGGGATGGATATAAGAGATTTACGGATGAATCAAAGGGATATTCAAAGATAAGGCTTATAGGCACCGATACTTATGTTTTCCTTAATGCAAGTGATGATGAAATAGGAAGGCTGAATTTGAGTGAGGGAGTTCCGGCAATTCCTACGACATATGAGCAATGTTCTGATACATTGGATAATGATAATGATGGACTGGTTGATGGCGGAGAGTTAGATTATTGTGGCGATGGATATTTCAACAACAGTGGCGGAGTAGATGTTGAATTTAACGAGACCGGAATTTACTTTTAATGCATAAAATAGTGTAAGAGAACTCTACAAATAAACTATTATTGTCTTTAGAAATGCTTATAAATCTATTTTTCTGTATATATTCGGAGAAAAAGAGGTTCTCTTACAATAAAAAGAGGAATGGTTCATAAGAAGTATACTTACAAAGATGGAAAGAGGTTTGGTCCATATTATTATGAAACTAAAAGAGTCAATGGAGAGGTCGTTACAACTTATTTAGGCAGTGAACCGCCTCGAAGTAATAGAAGATTAATTTTACCGATTTTTCTTTTTGGATTGTTTGCAGTTCTCTTACTTTTATTTTTCTTTTTTTCAGGATTTACCGGAAGAGTTTCATTAGATATAAAATCAAATTATCAAATTGGCGAGGAAATTGCGGGAAATTTAAATCTAAATTTAAAATCTGGAGAATTGATTCCTGCAGATTCAAAAGTAATTGTCAGTTATAACGGAGAGGAGAAAGAGTTTTTGCTTTCCGAGCTTGTAAATTCTGAAACGACTGATGGTGATTTTTATGCTGAAGGCAGAAGTATTTCTGGGGCAGGAGAAGGATATGGGCTGATTGGAGAGAAAGAAGTTTATCCTGATGTTGAATTCCAGCTGGAAATTTTTAATAGTGACAAGGGTGCAGTTGAAGGGGGCAATGATGGCTCAAATGGTGACAATGCAACTTCTGAAGAGAGTGGAGATAGTGCTACTGATGCTTCTGGCTCCGATGCTTCTGGTTCCGATGCTTCTGGAGAAACTGGGGTTGATACATCTGGAGATGGTTCTGTTGCCGATGGTGCTCTTCCTCCCGAAGATATACCTTCCGATTCTACAAATGCGCCTGTTGATTCTACAAATTCTAATGATGGAGGTTTGACTGAAGGAACTGGCGACTCTGGAAATGCTGGGAATTCTGGAGTGGATGGAAGTTCGGGGGAGGGCGGAAGTGCAGGAACAGAATCAGGAAGCGATGGAAGCTCTGGCAGTGAAAGTTCAAGTGGAGGCGATTCGGGCAGTTCAAGCGGCGATTCTGGCGGGGATGGCGGAAGTTCCGGAGGTGATTCGAGTAGTGGCGATTCAGGCGGAGATTCAGGCGGAGATTCAGGAATTACAGGAGGAGTTATATCTGAAGGAAATATCATTTCAGGAAAAGTAAGCAAAGACAATAGCTTTGAGTATGAAATTAATGAAGGCGAGGGTGCGAGAATAGTTTCAGGGAGTGTTAATGTTGATGGAGAAGAGATTGGCGACGGCGAGATAGACTTGAAGGTTCAGAAAAATAATCTTGAAGTTTCTACTAAATATTCTGTAAGCGAAGAAGGGTTTGGCGAAGAATATTTGAGCAGTGGCAATTTGAAGCTTGAAGTGGATTTGTCATCTTTTGCCTTTGTCGCTAAAAATAATTCTATCTTCAGTGTTAGACTTGTTTATGGCGATGAAATCATAGTTGATGTCGAAAAAGACATTTCTGTTGAGGCCGTTGATGAAGAAGTTGTTTTGCCCGAAGAAAATGTTACATTGCCTGATTTTAATGAAACTAATGTTACTCTTCTAGATAAAAATATCACTCTTGCAAATAACACGCTTGCAAATGTTAGCTTGGTTGAAAATGTAAGTGTTAATATTACCCAATATTCTGCAGTTTTGGGCAAACCTGTCAAGTGGAATAAGAAAGTTGAAATTGCAGGGCCTGCCAATGTTGTTGTTGAACTGCCTTTAAGTGCGGGAAATATTTCGGTTGTAAAATTAGATGAGGACGAAAATATTCCTGAAAATGAAAATACAATTGCCGAAGGTAAAAATGCAGATGCTTCCGAAAGTGGAAATGCAAATGCTGAAAATGGAAATGCTTCAGAAGGTGAAAATACAATTGCAGAAGAGGAAAATACAATTGCTCCTGCAGATGAAAATATAACTCAAACTAATGTTCCTGAAAGTGAAAATACAATTGCCGAGAATGAAAATACAAATGTCGAAAATGCGGGTGCAAGCGATGAAAATGCAGTTGAAAATGCAGAGGAGCCAAAGGAAATAAGTGTCGGCTTGTCCGGAAATGTTATTTCTGGAAAAGTCACTGCTGAATTGAATATTGAAAGGAAATCTGCTTTCTCTAAATTTTTTAGGGGGCTTTTGAGATTTACAGGACTCGTTGTTTCCGAGGAGGAAAATGCAACGCAGGAGGTTCTTGTAGAATTAAATGCAACTGAAGATGCCGTTGAAATAGAGTATTATACTGATGCGCCTTATTCTGAAGAAGAGGAACTTGTGAATGGCAAGAGGGTAAGAATATTCTCACCGGCCGATGTGCATTATGAAAATGTTCTTGCATTTACAGAATTGAATGAAAGCCTTGGAATTGCAGATGCATCCAAAATAAGAATTTATTGGGTTGAAAATATGACCTATCTTTCTGTTTTAGGCGCCAGTGATAATAATAGCAACGGCATAATGGATTACGTTGAATGGATAGCTCCTCGTTTGTCTAATCAAACATTTGATATTATTGTAATTACAAATGCGGAGCATTTGGATGAAAATAGAACGTTCATTTCGGATATATATGAGCAGGCGAGGGAATTGGATGGGAACTGGACTGAAATAATTCCAGATACACATTATGTTCGAGTTACTTTTGAAAAAAATCTGACAAGTGAAAACGATATAACTGTTTATCCAAGGGCAGTCAATGGGACACCAAGAATTGAAGTATACGAATTTAATGGAAATGAAATAATTGCAGAATTTGATAATCTAAATGACAATGAGTATAATAAAGTATTTTTATCAGGATTACAAGGCGAACAGGATACATTTGACTTGAAAATTATTGGAGGAAGCGTCGAGTTTGACCATATAATAGACCCTGTAGATAATAATGTTCAGTGGTGGACAGAAGGTGGAGAGGTAACAATGGCTTCAAGTCCGAGCTTTGTAGATATTTCCCAAGCAGTACAGTTGAATAAATCTTTTATTCTTCTTTCAAGAAGAGCGACAACCTCAGGAGATGATCCTGATAACACTGGAATATATGCAACGTGGGTAAATACTACAAGATTTGCATTGAATAATGTTGGCGCTTCTTCAACCACTACAGTTGCATGGTATGTTATAGAAGGAAACAATATTAGTGTCCAAAACGGAACAGTAGAATATATAACAACAGATACTAATTTTGATATTACTCTAGATTCTGTTGATTTGACTAAGACAGTTCCATTTGTCAATTATGGTAGCTGTACAACTACTAATACCGCCAATGAAAACGAACAATATTGGGCGGCTAATTTTACTAGCAACACAAACTTAAACCTTCAAAGAGCTGATTCTGGTGCTTGCGCAGGAAATATAAGTTATTTTGTTGTTGAGTTCAATGATGGCTCTACAGTCTACCATGTCGAAGACCTCCTAGGAACAAATGATTTTGTGCCAATAGGAGCAGTAATAAACACGTCAAATTCATGGGTCTATTATTCACAGACGTTTACAGCCACGGCAAATGTTCTGGCCGAGATAGGTACAACTGTAGAAATATGGAATTCTACAACTCTTAGAGTTGCTAGAGAAGGTTCTGGAGGTGCTGCTTACATCGGGGCTTATGTTATATCGACCCCGGGAGCTGTTGTCCAGAATGGTTCTTCTTATTATTTAAGTAGTGGGGATGATGTTATAACCATAAGTTCTGTCGTTCAAAACAGGAGCTTCTCGCTCGCTTCCAATAATCTCACCGGAACAGGAATTATCTTTGCTAATCTTTTTTATACAAACGCTTTAGACAGTCCTACAGCATTAAGCCTACACAGGGAAGCAGGAAACAATGATGCTTATGTTGCTTGGCAAGTGATAACGCTTCCCTTGACTTCCCCGCCAGAGTCAGATACAAGTGCTCCTGGAGTGATTATTCGTAAGCCTCAAGGAGGAGCTTATTACGGCTTGTCAGATTTACCGCTGTTATTTAATGTAACTTTGAGTGAGAGTGGAAGCGCCCAATATACTCTTGATGAAGGAATTAACAATTTAACTATGCTTAATCTTTCCAGAGGAGTTTTGGGTGTAGAACTTAATGCAACTAATTCTTCATTGGGCTCTGGAAGTTTTATTTTCAGAGTTTATGCTAATGATACAACAGGAAATAAAAATTATAGCCAATTTGTCAATTTCAGTTTTGATGACGCTAAACCCGGAGTGAGCTTTATCTCTCCAACTCCTGCAAATGATACTGCGATAACGGGAAATGCAATATATGTTAACTTATCGACTTCAGATGCGAATAGGCATTATTCATTTGTTGATTTTAATAGGAGTTTAGTTTTGTGGGCTAGGATGGATGATGTTAATGATTCTGGAGATGTTGTGGACTTGTCTTCTTGGGGCAATAATGGTACAAAACAGGGTGATGCTGTTCAGGTTGATGCTGGATTTTATGGGAATGGGTTTTATTTCGATGGCGCGACAGATTATATTGATTTTGGAAAGGCTAATAGTCTTACTCTAAATGGTCCTTTCACTTGGGCTTCTTGGATTTATCTTAATGATACAGTCAATCAGGGACTTATGGGTAAAACTGGTAGTTTAAGTAATGGAGTCTCTCTTCGTGTAGCAAGTAATAAATTAACTCTTTTTGACCCGGGCTTGCAGTCATTACCAGGAGCAACAACTCTTAGTACAGGAAGATGGTATCATATTGCAGTCACTTATAACGGAAGTTATGCTTATTTGTATCTGAATGGAACAATTGATGGAAATGGAACTTATACAGTTACATCAGATTCAACAAATAATTTATATGTTGGGAGATCTGGAACTCAGACTTTTTATATGAACGGAACGATGGATGAAGTATTCATGTTTTCTAGGGAATTAAATCAGAGCGAGATTCTTGCTTTGTATGACTCTGGAATCAATAGGTATGAGAATAATTTTACTAATCTTAATTCTACAATTCATCCGTTCACTGCTTATGTGGTTGATAAGGCAGGTAATAAGAATCAAACTAACCAAAGGAAAATTATTACAAGACCAGAACATCTGAAAATTTCAAATACCTTTACTTGTGATGATTTGCTTTCAAAAGCTCTGGAACTTGGGTTTGGAACCAATTATACTTCAACGTGCCAGGTTGGAGATTCAACTCTTGTTAGTTGTATTTCCCTTGATACGAATTTGAACATTACTAATTCGGGTAGACTTGATGTTGATTCAAGATGTACAGTATTCTTTAATTCAAGTTATGAGGGGCAATATTCATTGTATCTTTCAGGAACTCTTAATTTGAGTGTAGGATCTATGAATGCAGTAGTTATTGCAAATAATTATAACTTTAGTATTATTGGCGATCCTTACTTCTTTGTTGATTCTAAAGGAAGTATTACTGAAGCCAACTTCAATACCCCTATTAATATTAGTGATAGTTTGATTTCATTCAGCAATATAAAGATAAATAATACTTTTACACTTATCAACTCTACTGACATTACTTCATATAGTGTTGGAGCTAATAGTGTTTTAGAAAGAAAGTTTAGACTTAATGCGACAGTAAAAAGTGCTGGAGCAGTAATTTCAGGAGTTAATATGACTGCAACAAACAGGACAGGAACTAAGGTATTTTCCATTAATACAGATGCTCAAGGTTCGGTATTCTATAATCTTACTCAATATACAGATACAGGAGCTGGAAAGGTTATTTGGAATAACTATACTGTTAATTATTCTAAAGCTGGATATCAGCCTGCAACTGGCGCAAGTATTAATATGACTACGGATAAAGAATTGAATCTCCCAATCAGCGTTTTTCATACAATTGTTGTCAGCACAACTGAAAGTCTGTATGATATTTATACAAGGATTAATGATAATACTGTATTTACTAACTCTAGTACTTCTGTGAACCCATGCTGGTATATTAGTCATGCAAATATAAACATAACAATTGGAAAGTTAATTCTGGAATCCTGCACTTTGGAAATGAGCAATTCGAATTTTGACGGAGAGTTCAATCTTTATGTTTCTGATGGCGGAACATTGTCAGCTAATTATTCTAACATAACTAAAAATAATGATTTCAGATTTTTATTTCAAGTTGGGCAGGGCTCTAATCTTAGCCTGAAGAATTCTTATGTCAGTTATACTGGAAATACAGAAGCAATTAATATGAGAAGAGGACTTTCTATAAATACATCTAGTTTAGTTTTTGATAATAATACAGTTTCCAAGGCTTTTGATGCAGATATAGAAATTTTATCAGAAAATATTATTCTTACTAACTCCCGATTTTTTGGGGCTGATGGGGCTGGAGGAAGGTCAAATTACAATATTTTCTGTGTATTCTGTAACAATGTTAGCATACTTGATTCTAATCTTTCAGGGTCCTTTCTTTCTAATATTGTTATCAGCGGAAATCAGAGTATTTATCTTGTCAGCTCAAATTACAGCACCCATACCGTCAACCCTGGAGGAAGATTGTATAAGCAGTGGTTTGTGAATGTTAAAACTAATGACACATTGAGTAATTTTGTATCAAATGTTAACGTGACTTTTTTCAATAATACCGGTTCTGCTACAGACTCTGAACTAACAAATTCAACTGGAGATGCGGGATATAGAATATCCGAATATATAGTTAATGGAACTTTAGCAGGAGGAGTTGTAATTCTTCAGAGCAATTATAGTGTGAATACAAGCAAGATAGGATATAGTGATAGTGGAATACCTCTCAATGTTACAAGAAATTTGAATATTGTATTTACAAACCTTAATAATCCCTCGCCAAACTTTATATTAAATTCTCCTAATAATGCAAGTCAATTTACTTATGGTTCTCTCAATATTATTTTAAATGCGACTGTAAATGATACTTATAATGATGTTTTGAAGACAAGAATATTCGGAATAAATTCAAGTTTACAGGCAAATCTTTACAAGCACGGGCTTATCTATCAAAATACTATCCCTAATAATTCTTTTGTGATTTATAATTGGACATCTCCAGTTATTATTCCAGATGAATTTAGTGTTCTGCTACTGCATTTGGATAATAGAAGCGAGTATGGGGAGAATGATACAAGGTATTATGATTATAGTGATCATGGAGGCAGCGGTAATCTTTCTGGAGGTGCATTAGTTAATGAAAGCGGCGGCAAGCTTGGCGGAGGAATTATTCTTCCAGGAGTTAGTTATACCAGTTATTTGTCTTCTCCAAGCGGTGCTTTGTTAAATGTCTCAAATTTAACTGTTATGGTTTGGATATATCCTAACTTAGATGGATATGATGGATTTATAGTCTCTAAGGATGATGAGACGGGAGGGGGAAATGATGGATTCTGGTTCATGTTTAATTATACATCAAATGGAACGATGTTTGATACAGGAGCAGACTCTCCTGTCAATTCCAGTTCAAATATTATTTCAAGAAATAAATGGAATCATGTAGCAGTTACCGTCAATGCAACGACAATTAAATTTTATATTAACGGAGCTGTTGCTGGTACGAATGAAGGCACGTATTCAATATTTAGTAATACAAATCCCTTACTAATTGGTTCTACTACTAAAACTGCTGTTGGTTCTGGAGCTCCTGGAGGATTTAATGGAACTATAGATGAAATTGCAATTTGGAATAAGACTCTGACTGCAAGTGAAATAGCTGACACATACACGCTTGGGGTTGGCAAGTATAATTGGAGATTGAATGCCACCGATAATGGCGGTAATAATAACGAAAGTCAGATTAGAGATTTTGATGTGAATTCTGCCCAAGGAAATTTAGCTCCAGACACTCCAACTCCTGAAATAAATTCAACTCTTGGAACTAACAAGACAGCTCAGAACCTACATTGTATAGATACAATATATGACCAGGACAATGAAGCTATGAATGTTACAGTTCTATGGTATAATGAAAGCAAGATACATTTGACTGCAGAATTTAATAACAGCTATGCAAATGGAAGTGCCTTTGATGCAATTTTATATTCTGGTAACACAACAAAGGGACAGAATTGGACATGTTCATTGAGATTGTTCGATAATCAGATTTCACAGAGTAACTGGGCTAATTCCACGCAGACAATTAAAATATTGAACACGCCTCCAATAGTGCCTGCGCTTTCAACGCCGGCTAATGGGGCGTCGACCACAGACAGGACTCCTGTTTTCGCATGGGGTGCAAGCAGTGATGATGATTCTGACGTGCTTTATTATGACCTTAACATCACCTGTTTTCACACTTCCGGAGGAGGATGCACAAACAGAGGAGATGATACAAGGTATGTAGAAACTATTGATACTAACAGCTATGATTTAGGAAGTGAACCAATAGGCGGAGGGGATTTGGTTTATTTGTATGATAATTCTTATAGGTATAACTGGAGCATAAGGGTTTATGATGCTGAAGAATTCTCTGCATGGACTGAATCTTTTGCCTTAAATGTTTCAGCACTTATTCAGATAAGCCTTCTAAATTCAACCGTTGATTTTGGATCCATAGCACAGTTTGGATTCAATGATACTTCTGATAATTCTCCGAGACCTTTCCTTTTACAGAATGATGGAAATTCTTTTGTGAACATTACTTTAGGTGCAACTGGTCTTTGGATTACACAGGCGAATCCAAGCAATTATTATACTTTTAAAGCAGACAACAACACTCTTGAAAATAGTTCTTTTAACTGGTTGTTATCTAAATTTATCTATACTCAAATTCCGGACACAGGTTCTTCTGTGTTGGCTATAGTGGAGCTAAATTATACAAATGCTACAGATACGGCTGAAATTGATATCAATGTTACTGTACCTACGGAGGAATTTGCAGGAGCTAGGAATTCAACTATTACCTTTACTGCAAGCTTGGGAGAATAAATGATAACGAATAGACATATTTTGGCGATTGATTTTGTTATAATAGTTGGAACTTTAATCAGTTTATTTTTTGTAGTTGGTTATGTGACGCCGCTTGTTATTTCACCTGTTAATGGATATGAAACAACTAATTCTTCCGTACTATTTGAATTTAATAATGCTAATTTGATACTTTTAGATGATAATCCTTCTTTCACTTCACCTCAGGAAATCTTTGCAGAGGACAATTTAGTGATAAATTTGAAGTCGGGAGTTTATTACTGGAAGGTTCAAGGACCATTGTCAAGCGAGGTGAGAAAACTAACCATTGTTTCTGGGATTGCTTTAAAAGTTAAGTCATTAGGAGAGGATAGTTATGAAGTTGTAAATGCTGGTAATAATGTTCTCAATGTGGATATTTATGAGAATGATGAGCTTAGTGGAAGTGTTGTTCTTCGAGTTGACGAGGGAAAAGAAGTTTCTGGAAATAAATTTGTTGGAGGAGAAAATGAAGAAAATTAGTTTAATATTGTTGTTTATTTTACTTGCAACAAATGTTTTTGCTATAGGAATAACTCCTGGAAAGACTGATGTAGATTATAATCCTGGAACATCAAGAGAAATAGAATTCATTGTCATTAATACAGATGCACAGGACTCTGACTTTGCAGTTCTTATACAAGGAGACTTGAATGAAAGTATTTCGGTTTCTGAAGTTTCATTTAAAATGCTTGCGGGAGAAAGTGAGAAGAAATTGAAGTATAAAATAGATATTCCTAATTCTCTTTCTCCAGGATTGCATAAAGGAGAAATTGTTGTTGTTCAACTTCCTAAGAAATCAGGAACGGGAGGGGCTTTTATTGGCGCAGCCGTTGCAGTAGCTACACAAGTTCATGTATTCGTTCTCTATCCTGGAAAGTATGCTGAGGCAAGCCTTGATGTTCTTGGTCCAGATGCTGATGGGAGTGTTACCTTTGTTATTCCAGTTACAAGCAGAGGAGATTTAGATCTTGTAAGAGTTAGAGCAGACATTGATATTTATAGTTCTTTGAATGAGAAAATTGATAGTGTAACTACAAATCAGATTGAAATTAAAAGTGGGGAGAGAAAAGAGGTTGCAGTTGTTTGGAAAGGAGACGTTCCTCCTGGACCATATAGGGCTGTTGCAACGTTAGTTTATGATGAACAAACTTTGAAACTAGAGAGAGAGTTTGATTTAGGACAACAAGTTCTTGATGTTAGCAGTATAGTTGTAAATGATTTCTCATTAGGAGGTATTGCAAAGTTTGAGATTTTAGTTGAGAATAAATGGAATAGAGAACTTTCAGGAACTTATGCCGAGATGCAGATTTATAACAATAAAGGAGAAGTCATGGCAGACTTCAAGTCTCCTACTTACGATATTTCAGCATTGAGCAAGTCGGTGATGGTTGCATTTTGGGATAGTGAGGGAGTTAAGGCAGGAGTTTATGATGCGACATTGTTCTTAAGATATGGTTCAAAGTCGGATCAGAGAGAGTTACAGCTTGATGTTTCAAATAATAGAATAAATGTTATTGGAATTGGTTATGTAATTTCAGAAGGAAGTAGCTCAAGTCTTTTCAGCAATCCGATAGTTGTTGTTTTGGCCGTTGGAATTGTCTTGCTGATAATTGTCAATGCCTTGTGGTTTATCTTCTTGAGAAAGAAATTGAAGGGAAGAAGTAAATAAAAGTCTTTTAAAATATAACCTTAAAATAGAAATTAGATGAGCTTATTTATCTTGGTCTTACTGCACTTACTCTTGGAATGAATGCGGGCTCTTTTGCTCCGATATATCCAATGAATCTATTTTGTCTGTCTTTGTACCATGGTCCTGTTGCTATTGAGCCCCAGATTGGTCTTCCTTCGTTATCAAGAAATTTGTTTGGATTATTTTCTTCCCAGTTTCCAACGCCTATGCCTAATTCATAAAGAGTTGCATGATTAATATTGCTTTCTCCGCAGAACGAAGGTGCATTCCCACTTAATCTACCAGGCAATCCTTCATATGCCCTAGGAACAAATGTTGACTGCATATTTTGAAATAGACAATTGCGCCAGTCAGTTCCCCTTGTTTCAATTACATGTCCATCTTCTATAATCATTGGCGGGTCTATTCCATTGCCTGTTCCGTCTATTGATACATTATCCCCTTCCATAAACTTATCTGTGTAATCAACTATTTGATCTCGGTCATTCCAATGGAATGAAGTAGTTCCGTCTATAAGATTTAAGTGGTCAACGAAAACACTTGGCGTGTCTATTCTTCCGCTTGCCTTTTGCTGATCATAAATATAATGTATATCCAATCCCTCTGAATCTATATATCCTACGTAAACGTTGTTGTAAGCTCTGTCTCCGTCTACTTTTAATCCGCCTCTGCTGTTCTCCATGCTGAATAATCCGATTGAGACATCTTGACCTTGTACTTCCCATATCAATCCACCATCTGGGCTATTACCTCTGAAGATTGTTAAACCTGGCCCTTGTCCTATAATTGTTATTCCATCTATATTTGACTTGAATTTTGCATCTCGAATTAATGGTACTTGGTATGTTCCTAATGCAAATTCAACTACATCATTTCTCACTGGGTCAGTTTGCCCGTCTTTTCCAAAGGTTTCAGGGTTTCCATCCAGGAGATTATTAATTTCATCAAATGTCCAGTTAGTGTCTATGTAAATCGTATCTGCAAGAGCCGAAGAGCTAGAGAGTCCTATAATTCCAGCTAACGCTACTGATTTTACATTATTTCCTAATTTGTCTGTTAAACTCATGTTTTTATAAGGTGTTTGGGATATATAAATTTTGCTATTTGGGCGTAATAAACAATTATAGAAAATCACTTTTGTTTCTGCATTGACAATAGTGTTTAGGTATATGCTGAATTGGAGAAAGATTTATATATCTTGTTTATTTATTTGTGGAGAGAAGAAGAGATGAATAAGACACAGAAAATTATTGTAACACTTTTAATTGTGGCGATTGTTTTTTCAGTCGTTTCTTTAGCTCTTAATTTTTCTTTAATTAGTTTAAAACCAGTCGGACAAAATTCTGCTCCTGCAGATAATGGGGGCGCGGTTAGTTCCGGCGGAAATGTTGCTTTGATTATAGAAGGAGATGGAAAGTGAACTTTGATAATGTTTTGATTATCGTTGCAGTTTTCGCTGTTCTTGTTTCCGCGATTGGAGCAGGATTTACATATTCAGCAATAAACAATTTTAAAAACACGTGGGTTACAGGATTTGTTTCTTCAGGACAGGCAAATCTTACAATTGAATCTGCAGTTTCTATTAATTTTTCTAATGCGATTATCAATTGGAGTTCTGGAAGAATAAATGGAGGGCAGACAAGGGCACAATTGCTCACAACACACAAGGGAAGTGTTACAAATGGAAACTGGACTGCACAGGAAGGATTTATACTTGAAAATATAGGAAATGTTAATGTTACTTTGGATTTGAAAACTAATAAGAATTCAACGACTTTATTTGGAGGTACTAATCCAGGGTACCAGTGGAATGTTACTGCTAACGGTACTGCTGCTGATGTAGGCGGAACGTGTGGAAATACAACAACACTTCTTAATGGAGGCCATGAGCTTGGCTACTTTTATCCAGTTAATACTTCTGGAATGAGATTTTGTGCAACGTTTAATTTTAATACGGGTTTAGATATTCTAAGGATAGACTTTAACATGACTATTCCCGAAGACGCAACTACTGGAGATTTGGGAGATGTTGTTACTGCTACAATTGCTGCGGCTTAATTTTCTTAGAAAGCTATAAAAACTATTTTACTTTGTTCTTGTTATGGTAAAGAGGGAAATACTATTTATTTTTTTATTTTTAGTTTTAGCTCCTGGAGCGTATGCGGCACTTGGAGTCAGTCCAGCTTATTATGAAATTGATTTTCAGCCCGGGCTGAAGCAGGTTTTTCATTTTGAATTTTTTGGAGATTATGAAAAATTGAGGGTTTATACAGAGGGGGATTTAGCAGAATACATCGAATTAAGTGCCGAGTCCCTTGAGGGAAAAGGGACAGTAAATGCTCTTTTGCAACTCCCTGAAAATATTGAATTGCCTGGAACACATCGGCTATATATCGGTGCTGTTCCTATCGATACCGGCAGTGGAATTGGAGCCATAGCAGATGTTAGAGGAGTTATTAAAATTAAAGTTCCATATCCTGGAAAATATGCAACTATGGAGTTTCTTACGGGAAATGTTAATCTTGGAGATCCTGTAAGACTTACTGTAAAGGTAAATAGTCTTGGAAAGGAAAATATTAGCGCAAATGTTCGCGTTGATTTTTATGAAGGGGAACAAAAATTAGAGACAGTTAATCTTGGAAATGCGATTTTTGGAACTGGAGAAGCTAAAGAATTTTATAGCGAATTGAATACTTCTAATTATAAGCCTGGGGATTATCGAGCTATTGCGGTTGTTGATTATGGTGCTGATGAACTAAATGAAGAAAGAATCGTCAGAGTTGGAGAATTAAATGTAAAAATTATAGGTTATTCGAAAATTCTCAAGAGGAATGGAATAAATCCTTTTTATATTGATGTTGAAAGTTTTTGGAATTCGGAAATTGGCGAGCTATATGCAAGTGTTGATATTATAAATAAAGATATTGATTTTTTGACCCCTTCTATAATCTTAGATTCGTGGACGAAAGGCAAATTAACAGGATATTTTGATACTACTGGTATAGAGGAGGACACAATTAAGGGAAATATAACTTTACATTATAAAGGCAGAACAACAGAACAGATAGTTGATTTTGGATTTGAAAAGGAAATTAATTATCTGTTGTATGGAATAATTGTCGGATTTGTCTTATTGATAATAGTAATTGTCTTTTTAATAATGAGGCTAAAGAAAATTAAACGATGAAAGAACTTAAAAGTAATAAACTATTTTATTTAATAGTTATAGCAGTTAGTCTTATAATTATTTTTTTATTCTTTTCAATTTTACTTTCAAGTCCTATTGAAGTAACGAAAGTTAATGTAGTATTTTCTACTGGTGAGACTACTGGATTTAATGTAGATAAATTAGATTATCTTAATTTTGGAAGGGTTGTTCCGGGGAATTCTGCAACTAAAAAAGTTTTTATAAAGAATGATTATGGTTTCCCCATAACTGTAAAAATTTTTGCAAGTAAAGAGATTGCTGATTATGTTCAAACAGATAGAGATATTTATATTGAAGAAGGACAGGAGATGCCAATAGGCGTTTTGCTTGAAGTTCCAGGAGATGTTAATTTTAGAAATTATTCGGGGAGTTTAGTGTTTAAAATTTATAAGTCTGAGGATAAAGGCTGATATGGGCAAAACAAATTCTAAGAAGGAAATTTTAATTTATAGAGTTATAATTATTCTGATTATAATAGCTTCTATTTTTGTTATTTTTGGCAATTTTATTTTGTATAAAAATAGTTCTAATTTTTCTAAGGGGTTCATAAATGCGAAGACTACAAGCGAAACTGCTACTGCCTCTATTACTATAGAAGCTGCTCCTACTCCAGCACCATCTCCACCTTCTGGAGGAGGAAGCACAGGAGGAGGTGGAAGTGGGGGAGGCGGAGGCGGAGCTTCTTCATCAGAGAAATTAGTTGATTTTTCAATTACCCCTGAAGAACTTAATTTGTTTTTACAGGAAGGCGAACAGCAGGAGCAGTTAATTACTGTTAAAAATTCTTTTAATAGCGATATAGTTATAAGTATAAGCGTTACTGGAATTGGTAATTATGTTGGTTTGGATAGTAATCAATTGTCTTTAAAGAAAGGTGAAGAAAAAACGGTGCTTTTAAGTGTTCGTGCTCCTGGACAAGGAATATATGCTGGAAGTATTAAGTTTACTACTGGAAATATAGAACGGAAAGCCTTTGTTTTGATGAATGTTAGAAGTGCAGGAAAGGCTTTGTTTGATGTTTCTTTATTTATTCCAGATTCTTCTAGGCTTATATCTATAGGTAAAAAAGTCAAAGCCTTTATTTCTTTAATTCAGCTTGGTGAATTAGGAGAAGTTGATACAGTTATTAACTATGTGATTAAGGACTTTGATGGAAATACCCTTTCATCAGAAACTGAGACGTTTAGAGTTTTCAAGGAAAAAAGTTATGTTAGGGAATTTTCTACTGAAAAATTGTCTTCTGGAGATTATATAGTTGGTATCGAGGTTATATATCCTGAAGGATTTGCTACTTCGAGCGCACATTTCACAGTGGCTGAGAAAATTATAAACAAAGGGATTATTTATATGATAGTTCTTGTTTTATTGACTATTTTAGTAGTTATCTTTTCGATATATAAATATAAAAAAGCTACAAGGCAGTTAAATAAGAGGTTGAAGAAAAGATGAATAAATTGATTGTTTTTGCTCTTTTTGCTCTTTTCATATCTATTTTTTTTGTTACGGCTTTAGATAATTTCAATGTAAACCCATTATCTGTGAAAGTTGTGGTTAAGGCAGGCGAAAAAGTTAATGTTCAGATTAATATTATCAATCTTGATGGCAAGGGAGAATTGTTCATTTCATCAGAATCATCTGGTAGTTTTATTAATATTGATAAGAAAATTCTTTCTTTTGAATCTGAAAGAGATTTAAGTTTTTTAATTGAATTGGATTCATTAAATTTGGCTCCGGGAGTTTATGTAGGAAGAATTTTTATAGATGATAAGAATGAAATATTAACTATTCCGGTAGTTTTTGAAATTGAAAGCACAGAAGTATTGTTTGATTCTTTTTTTGAGATTCCTTCTGCCCAGTTTAATATTATTCCAGGAAATGATTTGAATGTCGATGTTAAAATTTTTAATTTAAAATCAAAAACAGGTAGAGCCCATGTTAATTTTATTATAAAAGATTTTTTGGGTAATACAATTTTTTCTGAAAGTCAGTATGTGGAAGTAGGAAATCAAGTACAACTTGGCAAAAGTTTTTATTTGCCTGAAAATTTAGAATATGGAGATTATATTTTTTATGTCCTTACTGAGAGCGAAGGATTTGTGGCTACAAGTAGCTCTATTTTTAGTGTTGGAGAACAAGTTAATTTAGGACCAAAGTTTAACGAATCTAACCAATATTTATATGCAGTTATGATTCTAGCAGGTGTTTTAATTGTTGTTTTTTTTGTTTTTAATTTTTTTTGGAATAAGAAGATTAAGGATAATGCTTCTTATTGGAATAAGAAAGTTGTCGATATTAGGAAAATAAAACTCGGAAATGTTGCTAAAGAAATTCATGATTTGGAATATAAAAAAAAGCTTTTGGATAGCGCTTATAGTAAAGGGTATATTAAGAAAATTTCTTATGAGAATAGCCGGAAGAAGATTAATGAGCTTTTAAATCAACTAAAGAAACGTTTATAAATAATATTGTTTTAAGATGGGTATGAAAAAGAGGGTTGGGAGTAAGAAAATTTCTGTAATTAAGAAGTCTCCTTTATCTGGCGCCATTAGAGATTTGGGTAGTGAAATTAGGAGTTTGTCTAAGGAAAGAATAGAACTTAGGGCTGATTTGAAGAGTGTCTCTTCTTCTTTGGATGGTGATCACGACAAGGAAAGGGAGTTACAAAAGAAAATTGCAAGGCTCATTGAAAAGGAAGCTTCGTTAAACAAAAAGAAAAAAACTTTGCAGGCAGAGGTTGATAGGGTTTCTGATAAGGTAAATAAGATTTCTAAGATAAGATCTGAAATGTCCGATATTTAATCGATGATAATTTATTTTCCTTATAAGGGGAAGAAGTTAAGTGTTGACGTTAAAAGATTAGGGTATTTTTCTAAAGGGGTAGGGCTTATGTTTAAATCTAGAAATTCTGGAAATTTACTTTTTGAATTTAAGAAGAATACTGGAATTTCAATACATTCTTATTTTGTTTTTTTTCCTTTTCTGGCCATATGGCTCGACGATAAAAATAAAATAATTGAATGGAAAGTTGTAAAACCATTTACTTTCAGAATTAAGCCAAAAATAAAATTTAGGCGACTTGTAGAAATTCCTATCAATGGTGAAAATAGAAAAATTATAAGTTTATTCGTCGGTAAAGGAAAAGTTTAAATATGATATTTGATATGTATCGATGTAATGATTAAAAAGGAGGTGCTAAATGGGAAAAATAATTGCTAAGAATGTTGTAACCAGAAGAAAGGGTTATCTTTACTATGTAGATGGTGCTGGTAATGTTTGTGAGGCTATGATGGCTCGAGGCGGAAGAAGAAAAAAAGCCACAAAGAAGACAACTAAGAGAAAGGTCGCAAAGAAGAGAAGATAATCTCGGAGTTTTTTTATTTTTATTTTTTATTGGTGTTTTTTATTTTATGTTTATGAGTTTTTTTATGTATGTAATAGCTACTGCTCCGACGTATAATCCATTTTCTATACCTAAATTATGTTCTTGGAATTGATCTCGTTGATTTATGTCAAGGCCTCCATGGCACATTGAAATGTGCGCAAGACCTTTCTTTTCATTCCATCCAAGCCGAATTTCAGGCAAGGAACGAATTCGCTGTGAATTAAATCGATTTAGATTACTTACTAAATCATCTATTTCTTTTTTTCCACCCCTTGCATAAAATTGAGGGACAAGGATTTCATAATCTCTTGGGAGTGTTATGTTTGGGATAATCCCTCTTTCTCCGCAATCCTGGAAGAAAGGATAGATGTTTTCAGTCATCACAAAATAATATGGGTTTAGTTTATAAATATAATCGTCTTCATCTTTCAATGATACTTGGTATTGAATGTACTGCCCATACTTTTGGAATTGGTATTGTTAATAATGGAAAAATTCTCGCTAATGTTAAAGATATGTATAAGCCAGAGAAAGGAGGGATAATCCCAATGGATTCTGCTAATCATCATAAAGAAGTTGCAGAGACTGTTTATCAGGAGGCTTTGGAGGAGGCAGAGATAAGCGAGAAAGATATCGATGTAATTGCGATTTCTAACGCTCCTGGATTAGCCCCGTGTTTGCTTTCTGGAATGCATTTTGCTAAGGAGAAAGCAAGAAAATTAAAGATAAGAATTATTCCTGTGAATCATTGTATTGCTCATCTGGAAATCGGGCAGTCTCTTGGAGCTGAAAATCCGGTGTTATTATATGCGTCAGGAGCGAATACACAGATAATTGCTTATTCATCTGGAAAGTATAGGGTATTTGGAGAAACGCTAGATTCAGGGATAGGAAATTTTATTGATACTTTTGCAAGGTATTGTGGAATCCCCTTTCCTGGAGGGCCTGAAATTGAAAAATTAGCTTTAAATGGAAAATATATTGAGTTGCCTTATTCAATTAAAGGAATGGACGTTTCTTTTTCTGGAATGCAGACTAAGATGAAACAATTATATGATAAAGGCGAGAAATTGAAAGATATTAGTTATTCAATGCAGGAGATTGCCTTTGCAATGCTTATTGAGGCTGCTGAAAGGGCATTAGCGCATACAGGAAAGAAAGAGCTTGTTCTCGGTGGAGGAGTTGCTTGTAATGCAAGATTACAGGATATGGCAAATATAATGTGTAAAGAAAGAGGGGCAAAATATTTTTGTCCGGATAGAAGTCTATTGGTAGATAATGGGGCAATGATTGCATTTACAGGAGAGATAATGGCAAAGAGGGATAAAAAATTATTAATCCATCCTGATAAGTTGGATATTTCTCCGAGGGAAAGGACTGACGATGTCAAAGTTAGCTGGAAATAGAATTTATATCCTTGAGATAAACTTTGCAAAATCTTACAGCAAAGTTTATAAACCACTTTTATCATCAAATCTTAACCAATGACGCTTTAGTGTCAGCGGAGGTTAAAAATGGATGTTTACAATATCATTGAGAAGGCAAGAAAAACTGGAAAAGTTGATAAAGGTGTAAATGAAGTTACAAAAGCCATAGAGAGAAGTGTGGCAAAGCTTGTTGTTTATGCTACAGATGTTGAACCAAAAGAAATAGTTCAGCATTTATCTGCAATTTGTAAGGAAAAAAATATTTTGTGTATTGAAGTTGATTCTAAACAGAAGTTAGGACTTGCAGTCGGCATTTCTGTTAATACAAGCACTGTTGCTGTGATTGATGCAGGTGATGCCGAAAAAGATATTTCTAATTTGAAGGAGAAGTAGGATGGCAAAGACTCAGAAAACTAAGGAAGGAAAATCTGTAGAAAATACAAAAGCAAGTTTAACGAGTGAGCCAGTTAATGCAGTAGTTGAAGAGATAAGTGCTAGAACTGGAACCAGAGGAGAAATTACTCAGGTTAAAGTTAAAGTGTTAAGTGGAAGAAATGAGGGAAAAAGTATGAGAAGAAATGTTAGGGGTTCTGTGAGAATTGGAGATTTGCTTATTCTAAGGGAAAGTGAAATTGAAGCTAGAAGAGTCAAGGGAAAGATTACAAAGGGAGCGCATAGTTAATGGCTAAATGTGTTTTTTGTGGAAAAGAACAGGATGATTACAAAGGTATTTATCTTTTGAAGAATGATGGAACAAGTATTTATTTTTGTACTAGTAAATGTAGAAAGAATAGTCTAAAGCTAAAGAGAGATAAGCGAAAAATGAAATGGACTGAGGCATTTCATCTTGCTAGAGGAAAAAGAGTGATTAAAGAAAAGGAAAAAGCGGATAGTTCTAGGGCTGAAAAGGCTGAAAAAAAGAAGAGTGCTGGAAATAAGTAGTTATCCAAGATAAATTTTTTTGAATAACAACAGATTTTTGCATATTTCATTCTTTGATTTAGGGTTATAAAAGAGAGGTCACAGATTAGTAGAATAATTTATTCAGTAATAGGATTTTTTGGGCATTGTTTATATTTTGAATCCCTTTGTAAGTATAACCGGATTTGTTGTAATTGGTTTGATAGAAGTGGCTCAACTGGAACTTGTGGAGTAATTGGTCAAGTAGATGTTAGATTGACTAGTGCAGGCAGTACTGTTTGTGGTTTAGGATTTAATAGATTGTACTGCTTCTAACAACCTTAGATTGATTTCTAGTTTATCGTCGATAAAATGTAATTTTGGTATATAAAGGTTTATAAAGGCAGTTTGACTTTTTTGGTTAGATTTGATATAAAATCCTAGGATAATAATGGAGAAAAAAGAATATTCAGCAGAAAAAATAAAAGTTTTAGAGGGCTTAGAAGGAGTCAGAAGAAGGCCTGCCATGTATATTGGAAATACAGGTAAGCAGGGTTTGCATCATTTAGTTTATGAGGTAGTTGATAATTCAGTTGATGAGGCAATGGCTGGTTTCTGTAATCTTATTGATGTTTCAATAAATAAAGATGGAAGTGTTACAGTAATTGACAATGGAAGAGGAATTCCTGTTGATATGCATCCCGTTTATAATCTTCCTGCAGTTGAAGTTGTTGTGACTAAGTTGCATGCTGGAGGTAAATTCGATAAGGGAAGCTATGCTGTTTCTGGAGGTTTGCACGGAGTTGGAATTAGTGTTGTGGCTGCATTAAGTAGTAATATGAAGGTAAGGATTAAGAGAGACAAAAAAATTTACCAGCAAGAATATGGAATCGGAAAATCATTGTACAAGTTGAAAGTTGTGGGTGAGACAGATAGTGACGAAACTGGAACGGAAGTTACTTTTTCCCCGGACAAAGATATCTTTTCTACACTCAAGTTTGATTTTTCTATTTTGGAAACAAGACTTAGAGAAATTGCTTTTCTTAATAAAGGTTTGAAAATTAAACTATCCGATTATGAATCTGGAAAGAAAGAGACCTTTTACTTTGAAGGTGGTTTAATTGAATTTGCTAAATGGGTTAATGAGGGTAAGGAAGTGTTATATGCAAAACCCATTTACTTTATGAAACAGGATAACGGTGTAGTTGTTGAAGGAGCAATACAATATAATTCTGGATATCAGGAGAACGTTTTGAGTTTTGTAAATACAATTAATACTGTTGAAGGCGGAACCCATGTTGTAGGTTTTAGAACGGCACTAACAAGAGCAATAAATGAGTATGCCAAAAAAAATAATCTTTTGAAATCTGAAAGTTTTACCGGAGACGATGTTAGAGAAGGGTTAACTGCGATAATATCTGTGAAAGTACCTGAACCGCAGTTCGAAGGACAGACTAAAACCAAACTTGGGAATAGCGAAATAAAAGGAATTGTTGATAGTATTTCTATGATTGGACTTTCGCAGTTTTTTGAGGAAAATCCAGCTATAGCAAAAAGGATAGTTAGCAAGGTAATAGATTCTAAGAGGGCAAGAGATGCTGCGAAAAAAGCAAAGGATCTTGTAAGGAGAAAAAATGCATTTAGTCTTGGAGGTCTTCCAGGAAAGCTTTCCGATTGTTCGAATAAGAAAGCAGAGGAGACGGAATTATACCTTGTTGAGGGAGATTCTGCAGGTGGTACGGCTAAGCAGGCAAGAAATAAGGAATATCAGGCGATATTACCATTAAAGGGAAAGATACTGAATGTTGAAAAATCTAATCTGGTTAAAGTTTTTGCCAATGAAGAGATTGCAAATCTTATTACTGCTATAGGGACTGGAGTTGGAGAATCTTTCGATGTTAATAAGTTGAGATATTCAAAAGTCATTATAATGACAGATGCGGACGTTGATGGGGCTCACATAAGAACTTTATTACTGACTTTTTTCTTTAGATTTATGAAAGATTTGATTGATAATGGAAATATATATGTTGCTGTTTCTCCTTTGTATAAAATAAGAAAGAAGAAAGATCATTATGTTTATACTGATGAAGAGCTTAAAACAGTTATAGGAAGTCTTGGTTCTGGCTCAAATGTGCAGAGATTTAAGGGATTAGGTGAAATGAATTCTGAGCAGCTATGGGATACAACAATGAACCCTAAAACCAGATTACTTAATAGAATCACTATAGAAGATGCAGTTAAGGCGAATGAAGTGTTTTCTAGGCTTATGGGAGATGATGTTGGACCTAGAAGAGAGTTTATACTTGCTAAGGCACATGAAGCGGAGGTTGACATTTAAGATGGAAGAAAATGAAAAGGATGAAGTTGATGTTCTTGAATTTGAACTTGACAGAGATGGAATAGAGGAACTTATGGGAAAATTGAATGAACTTATGGAAACGAAGGGGCATATTGGTTTTAGCATAGATGAAGATAATGATCTTTTAATACACTATTCAGAAAATGAAGAGGAGGAAGAATGACTGAAGAAACAAATGAAAACGGCGAAAGTCTTATTGAGAAGAAGTTAGAAGACTTAGAAATAAAAAGAAGATTGAAAGATCAGCTTGGAGAAGAGAAGGGAATTGCAGGAAGAGAAATTGTCGAAGAGATGGAGAAATCTTACATAGACTATGCAATGTCAGTCATTGTTCAAAGGGCTTTGCCAAATGCTGAAGATGGCTTAAAGCCTGTTCATAGAAGAATTCTTTATGCTATGCATTTGCTCGGATTGGATCCAAGTAAGCCTACTATGAAATCTGCTAGAATAGTTGGAGAGACTCTTGGAAAGTTTCATCCTCATGGAGATGTAGCAGTTTATGATGCAATGGTTAGAATGGCTCAAGATTTTTCTTTGAGATACCCTCTTGTTTATGGGCAAGGTAATTTTGGAAGCATGGACGGAGATAGTCCGGCTGCTCAAAGATACACTGAAGCAAAAATGAGCAAGATTTCTCAGGAATTATTGAAAGATATTGAGAAAGAAACTGTGAAAATGAATGCCAACTATGATAATTCTCTTAAGGAACCCGAGACTGTTCCTGGAAAGTTACCAAATTTGTTTTTGAATGGAGCTACAGGAATTGCAGTTGGAATGGCTACAAATATTCCGCCTCACAATCTTACTGAATTATGTGATGCCATTGTCGCTAAAATCAATAAACCGAACATAGATGAAAATGCTTTGATGGAAATAGTTACAGGTCCTGATTTTCCAACTGGCGGATATGTGACTGGATTAGGAATTCAAGAAATGTACAAGTTCGGAAAAGGAAAATTAATTATGAGGGCTAAGACAAAGATAGAAGAAATCAAAGGCAAGTCTTCAATAGTTATAACAGAGATTCCATATATGGTTAACAAGGCTGATTTAGTTAAAGACATTGCCAAACTTGCTACTGACAAAAAACTTCCTGATGTTTCTGATTTGAGAGATGAAAGTGCAAAGGGGCTTGTGAGAATTGTTATAGAATTGAAAAAGGGAGCCGACTCTAAGTTTACATTGAATAAATTGTATAAACTAACAAAGTTACAGACTAATTTTGATGCTAACATTCTTGCTTTGGTTGATGGAAAGCCTAAGATTTTGAATCTTAATGATTATCTTGGAGTCTACATTAATTATAGGAAATTAGTCGTAACAAAAAGAAGTAAGTTTGATTTAAAAAAGGCAGAAGATAGACTTGAGATTGTTCTTGGTTTGCTATTGGCTTTGAAAGATATAGATGCAGTTGTTGCAGCTATAAAGAGGTCAAAGAATGTTTCTGATGCTCAGGATGAGTTAATGGGTAAGTTTAAGCTTACAATTAGACAGGCGAAAGCTGTTCTTGAAATGAGATTACAACAATTAACGAAACTTGAAGATGGTAAACTTAGAGATGAGGAAAAGAAACTGAATGAAATAATTGCTCATCTTCAGAAATTGCTTGGAAGTGAACAAGAAATACTCGGAGTAATAAAGAAAGAGGTTCAGGATTTGAAGAAAGAATATGGGGATGAAAGAAGAACTACTGTATTAAAGAAAATTGCCGAAATTAAGGAAAAAGATTTAATTGAAAAGAAAGAGGTTGTTGTAACACTTACTCATTCGGGATATATAAAGAGAACAGATACAAAGACTTACAAGGAGCAGAAGAGAGGAGGTTCTGGAGTCACAGGGGCAGGACTGAAGGAAGAAGACTTTGTGAAAGAATTGATAACTTGTTCAACTCATGATTATTTGCTTTTCTTCAGTTCAAGAGGTAGAGTTTATTGGCTTAAGGCAAATGATGTTTCTGATGCTATGAGACAAGGCAAGGGCAGAAGCATTGCAAATCTTCTTAATTTGAGAGACGAGGAAGTTACAAATATAATGGCTGTAAAAGATTTTGATAAAGACTATCTGATGTTTGCTACGAAACTTGGAATTGTGAAGAAATTGCCTTTGAAAGATTTAAGCAAACCAAGGTCTGCAGGAGTCCGTGCAATTAATCTTCCTGTAGATGGAAGTGATAATTTAATTAGTGTAAGTCGTATTGAAGATGGGCAAGAAGTGTTACTCACAACAAAGAAAGGACAAGCAGTGAGGTTTAATTCTAATGATGTCAGAAGTATGGGTAGAGCAAGTTATGGGGTTAAGGGGATTGATCTTGGAAATGGAGATGAAGTAGTTGCTCTTGTTCCTTTGGATAAAGAGGGGAAGACAACGATTTTGACTATAGCTGAAAAAGGCTTTGGAAAAAGGTCTGCTCTTGAAGATTATAGAAAGACTGCGAGAGGTGGAAAGGGAGTCATTAATCTTAAAGCAGGCGAGAAGACAGGTAATATTGTGAAGAGCGTTAGTGTAGATGACAAAGATTCTGTAATCCTTACAACAACAAAGGGAATGATAATTAGAATTGGGATGAAACAGCTTCGTGTGATGGGAAGGGCAACACAAGGAGTTCACGTTGTTAAGCTTAAACCTGGAGACAGAGTTGCAGATGTTGTTAAACTTGTAAGGGAAGATGTTGTTTTGGAAGGCGAATAAATTCTAATTAGTATTAATTCTTCATAATCTTTAAATAGGTTCTAAAAGGATAATTTTTATGGATGAAGAAGTAAGATTATTAAGGTACAATAAAATTCCTAAACCTAGAGAGGCTCCAAATCCTTGGGGATATAAAGTTAATAAGGTTGATAATAAGGGAATAGTTGTGGCCGCGATTCCAGAAGAGTTTAGTTATTTTTTATTTAGGGGCGAATATGCTAATAAACAAGTGATTAAAGATTCTATAAAATTTCTTGATTTTGCTCATATAAATAATCCGAAGGAGCTGATGATATTATTTATGCGGAAGCTCATAGAATACTTATGAATGCTCGGTAGAAGTTTCCTATCTTAGATGAAACTGCTGGATTTTGTCTTGAAGCTATGTGTTAAAGAATTAGAATAACAATTAGGTTTTTAAGCTGAAGTTTCCTTTATAGATTATGAAAAAAGGTGAGTGGTTACTTCTTGTTTTCAACCTTGCATATATAATTGGAGCTGCAATATATTATATTTCTATAAACGATTATGAATTCCTTGGATATATTGCAATTCTTGTCATCTTATTTTTGGTAGTTGCTGGAACTCTAAGAAGGACTAAGTTTGGTTATGGAATATTATGGGGCTTATCTATATGGGGACTTCTTCATATGTTAGGAGGCGGTTTGATAGTTAAGGGGGCAACATTGTATTCATTACAATTAATTCCTATATGGGTTACTGAGAACTTTTATGTGCTAAAAATGGATCAGTTTATTCATGCATACTTGTATTTTGTAGTTGTCTTTGCAATATGGCATTTGTTGAAAGGAAATTTGAAGAAAAAACACTGGCTTGTTTTTGTTGCCTTAGCTTTAATTAGCGTGGGTATTGGAGCTTTGAATGAGATAGTTGAATTTATGATGGTTTTGTTCTTAGAAAGTAGTGGGGTTGGAGGATATTATAATAACGCATGGGACTTAGTGTTCAACACTTTAGGGGCATTGTTGGCTACTATCATCGTTTATGTTAGAAATAAATGATGGAAAAGAGACTTGTTTTAGGAAGAAGGGTTTTAGGAATAAGATGTTCTGACGAATGTAATTCTGAAATATATAACTCCTTTTTTAAGATTATAGATAATTTTTCTTATGAACTTGAGGGATTGATGGACGAGTATGAACTTCCTGAGGAAGTTCTGATAAATTTCAAGGAAGGCGAGGGAGAGCTTTATGGGTTTTATTATGTTCAGGGCAAGAGAATATCAAAGAATGTTATTGTAATTGATATTTATACGAAACCATTTGCTAAATTTAAAGGGAAATTATTGAATAAAGAATTATTAGATACTTTTGTCCATGAAATTATACATCATTCTGTCAGAAGCGAGAAAGAGACAAGGAAGATGGTTAAGGAATTTATGATGAATGTAAAATTCTAGATATTCCAGACATATTCATTACAGAATTCGCAGTTCTTTTCTATAGGGCAGGGTTTGAATCCTGACTGATAACAGGCAAGAATTTTTTTTGCAGTTTCTATTAATTGCTCTTTGACTTCATCTAAATTGAAAGACATTCTTCCTGATATTGATTCTACGGCATTTCCTTTAGAATCTAAGACAAATTCTATTGGTTTTTCCTTTTTTAACATATCCAAAGTTAACTTGTAGATTTTTCCATATTTGTCTTTTGCAGCTAGAGCGTAAAATCCAAGTTGCCAATCTCTGGCTTTTGGTTTTACAATAGTATTCCCAGTTTTGTAGTCAATTATTTCAACTCCTTTATCTGTGAAGTCAATGCGGTCTGCATAACCTATAAAATTTATTCCTTCAATATTTGCTTGAAGATTTATTTCCGTTTTAGAGTCTTTAGAATATTTGTTTTTGTTTCTTTCAAAAAATACCCTTATTAGAGGAATAGCTTCATCTAAATTAACGAATTCCCATTTTTCCTCAGCTTGAAGAGTTTTTGCAAGAATTATGAATTCTTTTTCTTCTTTGATAAGGCTTTTTGTCCCTATTTCTGCAACATGATGCACAAAAGAACCGAGCTTTATTGCTTCCCAAGAAAGAGGAATTGGTTCTGGCATGTTATAAATATATTTGTACTCATATTTTTTCTGGCATTCGTCAAAGAGTAATAAAGAAGAGGGTGAGAACTTAATATTTTTGAGGTTGTTCTGAATTTGTGCAGGTTTTATTTCCAGATTTGGCTCAAGGTACTTTTCTTCATTATCTTCTATAAATAAGATATCTGGATTTTTCTTGTATTCTACCTCATTAAGAAATTGTGATGGTAAATATTTTTTATTTCCATATTCTTTTGCATATGTTAAATAGAGGTTTTCTTTAGACCTTGTGAAGGCTACATAACACAAGCGCCTTTCTTCTAATAACTGATTCTTGGTTTCATATTCTTTTATAATATATTTCCTTTCAACTTCTGGAATTGGTTTAAGCATTTCTTTTAGTTCAGGAGATAATTCGGGAGGTATAATTGAATTATTTCCAATCTTTTCCATCGGGAAACGTTTTTGGGCAAGGTTAGTTACAATGACCACCTTATATTCCAAACCTTTAGTTGCATGCAGAGTCATTATTCTTATTCCGGACTCTTGAGCTGAAGGGGCATCTATTTCGATGTCAAGGGTTTCCATTATCTTGAGGTGGTTTATGAAAGAGTCTATGTCTGGGGAATCTGTTTCTGAATATTCTTGAGTTATTTCATGAAGCTTTTGAAGACATAAGAAATTTTCCTTATCACTTGCTTCCGAACTTATTCCAGTTATCTCATATAGTTTTAAGATTAATTTTTGTATATCTTCGGATGCATGTGGAACAAGGTCATTTATTTTTTTTGTTATAATTCCGAATTTTATCTTTCCTTCTTCTGAAAGATTGAACTTTTGTATGTTCTCTGTTAGTTCTTTGTTTAAATCTTCCTCTTTGTTATTTTTAATGAACTTTCCGAGGTTTATTAAATCCGAATCAGGAAGATTTGCTTCATGTATCAAATTCCACCATGAATGCTCTGAATTATTTGTTTTTGTTTTTATTGAATTTATAATTTTCAAATAATCAACTACTTTTTTCACAATTGGAATTTTTAAAAGAGAATTTGAGGCAATGGCAATATAAGGGATTTTTTCGTATTCAAATGCCTTTTTCAACATTCTCGATTGCTGATGGGTTCGAAACATAATGCATATCTCATTTTCCGGTGTTCCTTTCCCGATTTCATGTTTTACTATTTCTATAATTTTCCTTGTTTCTTCTTTTGCGTTTTTTAATTCATAGACCTGCGCCTTTTCACCTTTTCTATTATGGGCATTTTCAACTTTAAAGCAATCTTCCTTTTTTTCGTAATTGTATTCTATCAACTGATGTGCGAGATTTAATACTGAATCTGGGGACCGGAATGATTTAGTAAGGGTAAATATTTCTTCATCTCTTACTGAAAAATGTTTCTTGAAAAGGTTAAAGTTTTCCTTGTAAGCTCCTCTGAATCTGTAAATCGATTGATTTAAGTCGCCTACGACAGTTATATTTTTTTTAGGAGAAATCAATTTTAACAAGTCAAATTGCATTTTGTTTGTATCCTGAAATTCATCTACTATGATATAATCAAATTCATTTGCAAGATGGGGATTTTTTTCAAGTAAATCTATGGCATTTTTGTTTAAATCAGAATAATCTTGGAAATTCTTTATTTTCTTTATTTTTTCGTATGCTTTCCATGTTTGCACGAATTTTCTCAAATCTAGCAGTTTTTGATGTCTTTCTATTAATTCACTCAATCCGCTTTTTTTGTGATAACTTTCTTTTTTTAAGTGAGATGTTTTTAGAGTGAAATTTAAATTCTCAAGAGTTTTTTCAAGATTTGGATTTCCAAGGGCATTCATATTTTCTATAAAATATTTGTCAAGCTCTTCTATCTTTATTCCAAGGTCTTTTGCAGTTCCTATTGTTGAAATGTATCTGTGACAGTAGTAGGGCTGAATCTTAAAATGTTTATGAAGAATTATTTTCGCATCTTCTGGAGTCATTATTCTGAAGTTTTCTGTTATTCCTATATTTTTTCCATGCTTTTTAATCAAGTCAGAGCAAAATGCGTGAAATGTTCTCATTATTGGTTCTCTATCGTCTTTTAGTATTGGGAGAATTTTTGTTCTTAATGAATTTGCGGCTTCGTTTGAAAATGTAAGGCAGACAATCTTTTCTGGCTGATAAAGATTATTTTTTAACAGATATTCTATTTTCTCAACTATTTTGTAGGTTTTTCCTGTGCCTGCTCCTGCAAGAATAATACATGGACCGAATGTTTTTTCTATAGCTGAGGGCATTATTGTTCTAAAAAAGAAGCTCTTATATATTTTCCCTTAAAACTGCTAAAGCCATTCCGGCCTTTACTTTAGGTATTTCTCCAGTCACATAATCCAAACCAGTTAAATCATAAAATGCCCTGTCCTCAACAATGGAATGTAATAATTTCAAATATTCTCTTAATCTCTCAGGCCTTTGACTTTTTGCATTATCATAAATTATTCTTAACTGATCTTCGTTATAATTTGCAGTTCCTATTACGCCTCTTATTGTTGCATCTCTTTCTAAATAATTGAAGATTATTGTATTTGATTTTTTTTTCAATTCACCTTTTTTAGTTAGTTTTCCAGCTTTATTGCCTGCCCAATTAATGGCAATGCTGATAAGTCTTGTCATTACAGAATTTCCCCATAACCAATAAGGCGCCAGTGATTATTTATGTTTCTTGCTAATCCGACATTGTCTCCTTTGAACGGAACAACTGGAATTCTTAGGGTCATGTCCATAATTCCATTTGACATTCTTTTAATTATGCCTACAGATGTTGCTGTATTTACTGAGAGCATTAGCATTTCGGATGGCTTCAAGGGTGCCACTTTTTCTTTTTTTCCAGTGCCAAAGATTTCTTCAAATAATGAGTATTTTAATTTTAGGGAAGTTGTGATTTCAGGTAGTTTTCCCGGAATTGAAATTACCCCTCCAGATAGGGTATCTGTTTTTCCTGTGGACATGTCAAGTTCTGTTTCTATAGCAAGACTTCCTCCAGGGGAAATTTCAGATACTTTATGTACACCTTTGAACAGTGAAACAATTTTTGTTTTAAGGGTTTTATATTTTATTTGATTGGCTTCTTTTATTGTTATTCCTGGCTTGATTTCTATTTCATCTCCGACTTTTAATCTGCCATGTTTCATTGCTCCTCCTAGAACTGCCCCGTGTAGATTTTCAGGAGATGTTCCCGGCTTATTAATGTCAAAGCTTCTCGCAATAACAAATAAGGGAGTTCCTTCATAATCTCTTTCAGGAATTTTTATCTTGGCTATTTCTTCAAATATGCTTTGCAAGTTTATTCCCTGTTGTGCAGATACTGGAATTATAGGAGAATTTTCTGCAATTGTTCCTTTTACAAGTTCCTTTATGGCTTTGTAATTTTCAAGGGCTTTTTCTTTTGAAACAAGATCAATTTTATTTTGCACTATTATTATTTGTTTTATTCCCTTTGTATGTAAAGCAATTAAATGTTCTTGGGTTTGTGGTTTTATTCCTTCGTTTGCTGCTACGACCAAGATTGCCGCATCAACAATCGCAGCTCCTGAAAGCATTGTGGCCATAAGCATCTCATGTCCAGGGGCGTCTACAAATGAGACATATCTTTCTGGCTCTCCTTTGCCTTCTATATTATAAGTTCCATTATCATTGGATAGAATTATATCAGCGTAACCAAGTTTTATCGTTATTCCTCTCTTTAATTCTTCTGAGTGAGTGTCAGTCCACTTTCCAGATAATTTTTGTAATAATGTTGTCTTTCCGTGGTCTATGTGCCCAACTATTACAATGTTAACGGTTTCCAAATTTGTTATATCGGTTTTTACCATAAATATAATTAGAAATAGGTGTTTTAAAGATTTGCCTTACAAATCTTTGCCCTTAAACTTTCATTTTTTGAAAAAGTTAAAGGTTTAAAAGTTATTGTTCCTTTTTTTCTTTTTCAGCAATCTCTTCAGCAGCATTTTCCTTCGATTCTGAGGTTTCAGTCTCTGGAGATTCAGGAATTGAATCTTTTATCTCTTTCTTAACCTCTTCTTTTATCTCTTCTTTTGGGGCCTCTTTAATAACTTCTGTTGGCTTTTCAATTTCTATAATCTTATTTTGTTCTGGGAAAATTTCAGATATTTTTTTGCTTCCTTCCCTTGTTATCATTAAGTTTATTTGTGTTGTTTTTTCTGAGATTATGTTTCCTCTTACTGTCTTTCTTTTCCTGAATCCTCTAGGAGTTTGAACTTTTCTCTTGCCTTCTTTTTTAGGCCTTTTATGCATTCCCCAACCTTTAGATAAGAGAACTCTTTTTAGTTGTGGACCTTCAACATCTAACTTGTGAGGAAATCCAGCTATATCTGAAGCCCCGTTAATAGTAAGCTCATATCCTGCTAAGTCTGGAGATATTTCAGAGCCATTTAGTTTTTCTCCTAGTTTCTTTCCAATTAGAACCTCTGATTCTGTTTCGAACTTCCAGGTCTTTCCGTTTTTGCCAGATATGTTTATTTTGAACACCATACTAGATTATTTGATAAGAAGGGTTTTTAAATCTTTCAGATACCCCAGCTCTCTGTTTTTCTTCTTTTTATTTCAGCTATCTCTGACAAGGCTTTTATTTCTGATTGAGACAATAAATCCCTATTTTCCTTAAATTTTTTGAATTGTGATTCTGACAGTTGGGAATAAAGGAATTTGACATTGGTATTTTTTATTTGTCTTTCAAAGTTTGTTCCTGGAAGGGAGATGGCTACTTCTTGGCCTTCTGAAGCTTCTTCGACTGAACTTTTGTCTGCTTGAATTGCTTTTACTCTGGCTATTACGTTGTCATTATTATCTATTAAATTAACATGATTTTTGAGCTTTCCAGCTAAAATTTTTACCCCAAATATTGCAGGATTTGAATTACGGAAGAGGTATTGGGGTAAGATTTCCAGCTTACATATTAATGCTAATTCCATTAGCCTTTCTTTCTCAATTTCGGATTGTTTATTTTTTCTCCATAATTCTAAGTTTTCTATTAACTTGTAAACTATATCATCTGTGATTACTTTGATGTTTTCTGCATTTAGTTCTTCTTCTGCTTTCACATTAAAACCGACAATTATTGCGTCTAAAGGATTTGTTTCTAAATTGGCTTTTGCATTGATTATATCTACCTTGTTTATGGAGCCTATTCCAGATTTTACAAATTGGATGTTCGATTGTTTTAACAGAGTCACAAGGGCTTCTAAACTTCCTAACGAATCTGCCTTTATTATAATTCCCTGTTTATCTGGTTTTGTTGCTTGTGCTATTTCTTCTTTGAATGTTTCTTTTATCTCCTTTAGATTATTTTGTATCTTTTGGAAAGGCATTCCAGAAACAAGGCCTTCTTTGTGTGTGAATTGTAGTCTTATTCCGGTTGCGGCAGTTACATTTTTTACAGATTTGAATTTTGAAGAGAGGGGTAGAATTTCCTGTATTGAACGTATTTTTGTTATTAAGGGGTCTCCTGAAAGAGTTGCAACTGCTATTTCATCGCCTTCTTCTAATTGACCGTCATAAAGAATTGCTTCAGCCAGTTCAACTGCCTTGTCTTTTTTTACTTCTAATATAACTCCTTTTGATTCTTTTGAAATCTGGAGACTTTTTGTCAGAAACTTTTGAGACAATCCGCAGAGGACAAACAATAACTCCTGAATTCCCTGCTTTGTTTTTGCGGAGCATGGCACTATTGCTATTTTTTTTGTAAAATCTTCCATTTGATAGAATAAATCTGAATCAAATCCATGATTTTGCAAAGAGCCTTGAAAGGTTAATAAGGCTGTGTTAAATTCTTCTTCAACGTTTATTGCTTGTGATTCAATTGATTCCTTGATTGTTGACTTTTTTTGCCATCCTGATATTGTGTCCAATTTGTTTAATGCAATAACAAAGGGAGTTTTATTAGATTTTAAGATGGATAAGACTTCTGCAGTTTGTGGTTTAATTCCTTCTTTTATGTCTACAACAAGGATTGCCATATCTGCTAAAGCACCTCCCCTCTTTCTTAGGTTTGTAAATGCTGCGTGTCCAGGAGTGTCTATGAATAAAAATCCTGGAATTTTCAAGTCTATCTTGCTCTTTTCTATTAGAGGGCATGATTTTATTATTTGTTCGTACGGATATTTTGTGAATGATATCTTCTGTGTAATGCCTCCTGCTTCGCCTGTTTGAATAGAGCTACCTCTAAAACAATCCAAGAGGGATGTTTTTCCATGGTCTACATGACCTACTACTGTTATTATTGGCTGGCGTATTCTTTGTTCATTCATACAGAAAACAATCAATTAATGCATTAAAAGCTTTTGCTTAAGGAAAAGCTTAGATTCTTTTCAAGTTAGTTCTTATTTTAGAAGCACTATTATCTAATAATCTCCTAGAAGGCAACTTAAAATATTTCTTTGGAAACTTTAGACCAAAACCATCTCCATTATATCGTGGAAAGACATGTAAGTGAACATGTGGAACTTCTTGCATAGCTATTTCTCCATCAGCTAAGAAATAATTAACACCTTGGCATTTTAACCCTGACTTCCTCAAGGCTTGATTTAATTTTTTAGCTATTTTAAACATTTTTTCTACTATCCTGTCATTCAAGTCAATAATAAGTTCAATATGTTTTTTTGGAATAATAAGTATATGTCCATTGTTTACTGGTTGTATGTCAAGAAAAGCCAAGACATCCCTGTCTTCATAAACCTTTGAAGAAACTATTTCTCCTTTTATAATCTTACAAAATATACACTCTTTTTTCATAGTTTTAAGAAAGAAAGTATGTTTTTAATTATTTCTAGAAAGGTATAAATATTCTTCATTATTCAATTAATTAGGCTAATAAAAAAGAGTTAACATCTCCAAGATAACTCGTGTTGTATATGATTGGCTGTCTGATTATCATGCTTTATTGAAAGGAAAGTTTGTTTAAAAAGGTTAACGAAAGGCAAATTTTATAAGCGTTAGAGACATTTAGGTTTTGAAGATGAGAGGTGGATTTTTAGAGACGTGCCAGAACCCTGTGGGCTTTAGCCCATAGATGAATGGCGCCGTAATGTTTTTCTACTAAAATAAATATAAAACAGGGAGAGCAAGTTGCTACTCCCTGCACCAAACCTGTAGTTGTAACTGGTTCTCACTAAATAAACTTAACGGGAGGTAAAAAAATGGAATACAAACATAGCGGGAGCTCTGTCGGAGCAAACAGGAAGTATGTTCAGATAACACCAAAGTACAGATATCGCATGATGAGAAGCGAAAAACTGAAAGTTTTTTGCAGAGTTGCAATAGAAGAAGCCTGCAAAAAACATGGGATAAGAATAGAAATTATCAAGGTGATGGAGGAGCATGTTCATCTTTAACAAGTTTAAATAAAAAAGTCGCACAAGGTTTCCATGAATATATTTTTGGCAGGTTTGCGGGCACAGAATTAAATGAAATAGCATCGATAACCCAAGAGAACTCAATTATTTCTTTAGTAAACAATCTTTATTGGAATAGACATGTTAATGGCGGAGCAGGGGAAAGAGAAGTGTTGTATGTTACAGAATTAAAACAAAAATATAAGATTGATCCTTTTGAATGCCCTTGTGAAATTCATAGAGAGCCAACTAAGGTAAGAAAACATGAAAGTAGCGATATATTGTAGAACTTCAAAGATAGATCAGAATCCTGAGAATCAAAAGATAGAGTTGGAAAAGTATGCAAAAGCTATGGGCTATGATTATAAAATATTTGAAGAACAGGAGTCAACAAGAAAGACTCGCCCTGTAAAAAACGATATTTTTCAAGATGCATTAAGAAAGAAATGGGATTTAATTTTAGTTTGGAAACTTGACAGATGGGCAAGGAGCATGCAGGAACTCATTAATGACTTAGAACTTCTTAAACAAAATAATGTTCAATTCAAAACTCTAAAGGAGAATATAGTCTTAGATGATAACCCAACAAATAAGCTAATGATAAACATTCTCTCGTCATTTGCCCAATTTGAGAGGGATATTATCAGGGAAAGGACTATGGCTGGCTTAGAAAGGGCAAGGCAGGAAGGCAAAAAGCTCGGCAGACCAAAATCCCCCCATGTAAAATAAGAATTCTAATCGTCGTGATAGGATGTTAAAACTGGGGCTGGAGAAAACGGACGTTTTACGCACTAAATAATATTTTCTTTAACTCTTCAACCTCTTCTTTTGTTGGTTGATTAACTGCATAAGGATTTACAATAATATCCCCTACCAAAATAAATTTTATTTTTCCATCTTTATTGATTAACTGTTTTTTGAAATATATTAATCCGCTAACAATTTTCTTATCCTTAGCTATTGCATCATCATTCCTTACTAACTGGGGTTCTGTAGTCTCCCCAGTTTTATTATTTCTATAAAACTGATAAGCTAAACTTCCAAAAAAGCTATTGGCAATCATGTATTCATCGATAGTTGAATTATCTGCATCAATTACTATAAAGTAGAGATCTGTCCTTTTTCCATCTTCCATCTCCTTAAATGTTTTTTCATCAAAGAACTGCTTGGATTTTTCTTTAATTATCTTGTCCACCCTATTTTTTATTAAGACTGCCCCGTTATCTAAACTTAAATTTCGATCTGTTTTTGAATTTTTAACCTCAAAGAAAAACTTTCTTTGCTTATTCTGAACTAATAAATCTGAATAACCTCTCTTATTAGGTATTTTTGGTTCAATAACTAAACTATACTTGCTCTTTAAAACAACAAATTTATTTATGAATAGCACCTCACTAAAGACATCAAAAAAGCCACTTTCATCACTTAGATTATTAATCAAAGACCTATTGTTCTCAGAACATTCTTCATTCACTATATCCGAGGTTAAATTCAAATATTGGTTTAATTCTTCTAGGTATGCTTTCTTTAACTCCTTATCTCTTTCTTGTTCGCCTAGCCAGAATAATGGAGAGTATCTCTTTTCTTTTTTTATTTTATCCAGAGTAGTTTTTACAACATAGTTTAGTTCTTTAAATTCTTCTAATGACTTATCTATTTCTTCAAAGTTATATTTATTCTTACGAAACCTTAAAGCATCCAACAAATAGTTGACATAATTGATTAACTCATCAAAGTTTTTTGTTTGAATAATCTTATTAAAATTATCCTTGTCATAATTTACAAAATCTGAACCCTCCGAGATGCTTTCAATTACATTGGCAAGAGGTAAGAACAAATCAAATGCCTTGTTTTTATCACTCAACTTATAAATATCGCCTATAATTTTAGATACCAATTCAAAGAATAGTCTTAAGTCCTTTTCCCATACTTTCTTGATAATTAATATTTTTATGGCGAAAGAGATATCCTCAGAAGCTAATCTCTCAAACATTCTTGGGAATAAATGAAAATAAGATAACTTTTCAGTCTGGATTTTGCTATAATTATCTATGAAGTATTCTATGAATTTCTTATTCTTTTTAGCCAATTCTTTTAATGTCCAATCAAAATTTATAATTTTAAACTCCAAGTTCTTGTTTACCCAATAAATAAATAATTCTGATATATTCTCAACTTCCTCTGGATAATCAATAAAAGAATGCATCAGTTCATTTAAAGCGTGTTCATCACAATCTTTTGTAAGCTCAGCTAATTCTATAAACTGTTTACTTGAGAAGTTTAGCCTTTTGCATCTAATAAAAATCATCTCATTTACTCTACTATTTTTCTTTTCCATTATCTTTTTAATTATATCATAAAAATAGTTATTATCTAATTTGTATAAAAAAATACAAAGATTCATAAGTTCTCTCAAATGTTTTTCCTCTTCAGAGTTAGAGACATATTCAATAAATGATTTTACCTCTTCAGGAATAGCGTTTTCATTTTCATATTTTACCAGAATTGCCTTAAGAGTCAGATTTGTAAGAGGGTATTCTATTTTTCTTTCTCCTATTAACTTGTTTAAAAGATTATTCTCTTTTATTGAATATCCCCCAAGTATTAAACCGCTTATTGTTTTGAGCTCATCGCTATTGCTATTTTGATTTATTTCTTTATAAATTGCAAGACCTATAGATGGCTTCTCCTTACCGATTCTAATCAACATCTCAAAGAAAGGTGCAGATGCCATATCATTTTTTATTTTATTATAGGTTCTTTCTAACAGATTAATGTATTCCTTAGTATCAGAACAAAACTCAAATAATATTTCAACTGCTAATTGAAAATATGCCCAGATATCCTCTTCCAAGATAGTTTCTATTATTTTTTTCTTATCTTCAAATGAAAATTTATTGGAAATAGAAGTATACCTTACTTTTTGTTCTTCAAATTTATATCGAATATCCTCAAATTCCTTAATCATCTTCTTTAACCTCCCATAGATATGTATTTGCTGGCGAAGAGTAAACTTTTTTAATCTTATTATTTGAAACTAACCAGATGTCTGATCCATGTATTGCTGGATGTCCCACTGAATATAGATTATCTATTGCGAGAAGCGAAAGAATTCTATTACACTCTTGATAAAATTTCTTGCCCGCACTTGTAGAAATATTAGTTCTTAATTGGTTTATCTCTAATTTAACATTCCCGAGATTTATGCAATTTTCATAACAACCAATGAAATTATTCTCAAGATTCTGGGCTATCAAAGGATAACAGCCTTTTTTACCCTCGCTTCTTTTTATTTCTTTAATCTTGAACTTAAAAGCTCTTTGTTTGTTCTGTTCAATAATCAAAAATTCCTCTTCATTTATAGTATCACCAAAATGAGAGTATACTTCACCTATTTTTTCTTTTAAATACTTCAAAAACTCGTCAAAGTCTTTTGAAAGATTTATTCTCTCAATAGTCTTATCTAATATGTCCTTATTTCCAGCACCAACAAAGATTAATCCATGAGCTATCTTTTCTATTTTTTGTCTATTATCTGTAAAAAACTTTATGCACATTAGATCGCTATCTTTAATATTATCCTCCTTACTAATCATCTTTTTATCTGCAATAACTACCCATGCATCCCTTATTGGAAAAGTTAGGGCTAGTGTCATTTAAACCTCGCTGGCACTAGTCACAACATCAAAGTCAACGTCAATTGCCTTAAAATGTCTTCTTCCACATTCTATCTTATATGCTTCTCTACCTCTAAGGTCTTCTTCAGAAAGCGAACCTTTTGTTTCTCTTACAAGATATAATTTTTTAGCTCCCTTTTCATCCTTTTTTACAACAGCCCAATCTGGATTATAAGATCCTAATGGTGTATTTACAATGAACTTTGGAGGAAGTTTCATGAATAATTCTACATCTTCTCTTTTGTCAAGTTCTTTAGCAAACTTCTTCTCTACTTCGGAATCATAAACAACATAATCATAAACGCTATTATTGACTTCTATCATTTTATCTAAATATTCTTCAATTTCTTTTTCTTGAAATATTTGAATCTCATAAACTTCATTGCCTATTCTTTCATATTTTATTCCCGATAGCAATAAGCTCAATAATTCTTTTTTGACAACTTCAATTATAGCATCCATGAATCTTTGAGGATTTATTTTAAACTCTTCAATCCTATTTGATTTTATTAGAATTTCTGCTATCGTGTCTCTAGTTAAATGTGTTTCTCTCTGTAGATAAGATAAGATATCTGGAAGAGAGTTCTCTTTCATAACTTCAATTTCTTGAGTTCTTAAAAGGGTTGTGTCTAGTCCTTCCTTTTCTAATTCAACTTCAGCTTTCTTAAAATCAATTTTCAATGGTCTTATTTTATCAATTTGTCTTATTAGGATTGAACAATTGTCTATAAGCTTTTTAGTAGAAAATTCTACTGAATAGAATGTTTTCTTATTTATTTTTTGCCAAAGAGCTTTAAATTCTGGACTAGCTATAACTTCTTTCTTTAGTTTTACAGGTTGTCTATCTCTTTTTCTCTTAACTCTACTAGTTAATAATTGTTTCTTCAATAAATCAGTTATCTGCGGAGAATATTTGACTAATGACTCTTTAAGCTCCAATTTGAATCCTTCTTTTTCAGGGGCAAATTTCTCTTCAATCTTTCCATCTTTGTTTATGTATCCTTTATCTTTTAATTCGATAAAAATCTCTTTGGCTTTTTCCGAAGGAATAAATTTCTCTCCAGCAATAAGTTCCCTTACTTTTCTAAATATAATCTCGTCAACAATACCAAATTTCATACCGTCTTCTTCAAAATCTTCTTGTAACTTCTTAACAAAATCTTCATAGCTTTCATTAGCAAAGACAGTTAATCTGTTGATTTCATCATCATAAATTCTTTCTCCTTTTTGATTTACGGGGAGTCTTAACCCTCGTCCAATTTCTTGTCTTTTTTTCATAGTAGATTTAGTCTCATTTAATGTGCATATTTGAAAAACATTAGGATTATCCCAACCCTCTCTTAAAGCAGAGTGGCTAAATATAAATCTCAATGGTTCGTCCATAGACAATAATTGCTCTTTGTTTCTCATAATAAGCCCATAGATATCGTCATCAGCTTGAGTTTGTCCATTTGTATCTTTCCAATTTCCACTTTTATCTTGTGCAAAATATCCGTTATGTAGCCTTTCAATGGACTCTTCTGAAAATCCTGGATAAACTTGATCTATAATAAACTTAAAGTAAGATTCTTTTAATAACTCTTTAAATGACTCTTCAAACCATTGAGCATATTTTCCTTTTTGTGCCTTATTCTTTTCATCATAATATCTATAATTATTAACTCTATCAATAAAGAATAGAGAAAGAACCTTTATACCGAGTTTCTTAAATTTAGCTTCTTTTTTAAGATGTTCTTTAATAGTCTCTTTAATTTGTTGTTTTATCAATTCTTCTTTTATTCCACCCATTTCTTGACCCAATGTTAAAAACTTGCCATTGCTGAAAGTCAATAATTCATTTTTAGGGGTAGCATCTATGTCAGATATAATATATCCTCTGTAAATTTCCAACTCACCAGAGAGATCATACAAATCTTCGCCTTGTTTTGCAAACAAGCTTTTCTTATTTGTTCCCGAAGAGCCTTTTTGTAGAATAGATATTTTTGTTCTGAGACCCTTTGAATTATCCATTTTTTCTAACTTGATGTATGGTTCATTTGCAGATAAGTCTTCGGTTAAAGAAGCCACCTCTATTTTTTTAACTAATTTCAAATCATACGCTTTTATAGGATCTAATTTGTAAACTAAATTATATTGTTCTCTATGCGTAGCAGAATACCTTAATATGCAGGAAGGGTTTAATAAAGAAATTGCTTTTTTAGCTAGATCTGTATTGTCTACGCTTTGAGGTTCATCTATAATTACGATCGGTTTTGTTGCTTGAATGAACTCAATTGGTTTTCTACCACCGAGTTTATCTTGTTCTCTATGAATAACATTTGCCTTTGAGAGTTCATCTTTATCTTCTAATGTCTTCCTAAATGCATCAATATTGATAATTAGAACCTGAATGTTATTACTTCTTGCAAACTCCCCAACTTGATTTATTTTTTTAGAATCATAGACCTGACATTTGAATGGAACATTATTATATAACTTTTTGAAGTGTTCTTCTGTAATTTCAATATTTTTCTTAACTCCCTCCCTAATCGCAACACTTGGAACTACAACAATAAACTTCTTGAAACCATATTTTTTGTTTAATTCAAATATCGTTCTTAAATAAACATAAGTTTTTCCAGTTCCTGTTTCCATTTCAATAGAAAAATTAAGCCCATCTAAATTATCCGAAAGTGGAAGTTCATTTTTTTCTTGTATCTTTTTCAAATTTTCTAAAATATCTTTTTCATCTAATAGAATTTTATTTCCCAATCCCAAATGACTATGGAGCTCACCCTTCTTCTTTGCCATATAGACTTCAAAATCTCCTTGATTTAATGGCTGACCATCAAATAAATCAACTATAGAACTAATTGCATCATTTTGGTGTCGTAAATCGCTGTCGAATTTTAGTTTAAGAGCCATATTTTTTCTCCTTAAACTGTTCTGAAGACAATTTTTTCTCCATCAACAGTTTCAACATTCTTAAAGATTTCAACAGCGTTGGCTTTTAGTTGATCATTTCCTTTAAATCCATCATCTAAACAGTAAAATCTCGCAGGTTTCATTTCTGCAATTTTCTTTATTAATTCAGAAGTTAGCTCTTTCTCTAAACAAATTAGGAGCATTCCATCCTCAATAGAAAACAATTTTTTATTGCCAACTTTTATCTCTTTAATATCTGTTGTTAAAGATAATCCTGATTTTAGTATCAGTTCATAAAGGACATCTTCTTGCGAACTTTCTTTTCTTATCGGATTTATATGTTCATTCAAGGCAGTCTGAATATCTCTTGTTTGTGCATCCCAAATCTTAAAGTTGGATTTATCTAATTGGAATACCTTAAATCCTAAATCGAGGTTATTTGTTTTATTTTCTTCTCCAATTTTCTTTTGCTTTCCAGCTTCTTTTTGTTCTTCTTTAATTCTCTTAATTACTCTCTTTATTCTTTCTTGAGAGATATGGGCTATATGTTTATATCCTGTCTTGAAGGCTTCTGAGTCCTCGTTGGTTGGCTCGGGTAATTGAACAAGAATAAACTTTCTCCTCCCGTTCTCCTCCTTATTTAACTCTAAAACTGCATGAGCAGTTGTTCCAGAACCAGCAAAAAAGTCTAAGATTATTTCATCTGAATCTGAATTAGTCATTATACTCATGAGATGCTTTATCAATTTTGTAGGTTTTGGAAAATCAAAAGGAGGTTTATCAAACAAAGATTTTAATTCTTCTTTACCATCTCGAGTCATTCCTTCCTTCAATAAAATTGATCTAGGTTTAGTCATTCTTTCATCTCCATCTTCTCCATCATAAAGATATTGCTTAGTAAAAACCTGCCATTCTCCATTTATTTTTTTAAATTCTATTTTACTATCTTTTACACCTTCCAAAAACCGAGACTCTTCCCATCTCCATCTATAAAGTCCCCCATCCTTTTTCTTATGCAGTTTAGAACCATCAGGGCAAGTTATTGGATACTTTAAGTTGGGACGATCTTCTGCAATAGATCCTTGATAAAGATTTTTTAATTGGTATGGTCCTCTTTCATCAAAAAATTCATCTTTTAGAACATATTTACTTCTTTGTTCTTCAGTTAATCCTATCCATAATCTTCCCATAGAGATTATATTCTTTGCATAACATAAAATATACTCATGATCAATAGCAAAATATTTAGTATCGTTTCCTCCTCCCGCTTTCTTCTTCCAAACTAATTGAGCAACAAGATTTTCCTCTCCAAATATTTCGTTACAAACCTTCTTTAAATTATCTACCTCATTATCATCAATAGAAATGAAAATCACGCCTTCTTCTTTTAAAAGATTTCTTGCAAGAAATAATCTCGGATACATCATATTCATCCAATTACTATGATACCTTCCATCTGCATCAGTATTTGTAGATAAGGCTTTACCCTCTTCATCTACTTGTCCAGTTAGTTTTAGATAATCATCTAATTGTTGTCCGAATTTATCTTTATACACAAAATCATGACCCGTATTATAAGGAGGATCAATGTAAATCATTTTTATCTTTTCATTATAGGATTTTTGAAGAAGTTTAAGAACTTCTAAATTATCTCCTTCAATAAACAAATTCTGTGTTTCGCCCCAATTAATCGACTCCTTTTCAATAGGTTTTAATGTTCCTAATGAAGATTCTTGTATAATTTTAAAACAGTTAGTCTTTCCTGCCCAAGTCATTTCATATCTTTCCTGAGATTCATCAACATTTTCACCTAATGTCTTTTTTAGTTTTTCAAAATTAACTTTATCTTCAGAGAATATTTCTGGGAACAATTGTCTAAGCTTTTCTTTCTGATTAGCAACAATATCCCTAGATTTCAAATCAACTCTTTCAATTTTAGTTTCCTTCTTTGCCATTTTTATTTAACACTCCATTTGATCGAGAAGAGCTTTTCGACCTTTATCTTTTGCTCCATTCTCGCTTCAATATTATCAATCAATCCGTCCTTTTTAACGTTTATCCTTTGGGCTTCTTGGTCATATTCTTTCCAAGATTCATCCCTCTTTTTATCTAAACTCCTAATTTCTTTCTGCTTTTTAAGTTTATCTTGAAGATTAGTGGTTACTCTAATATCTTTTTTTAGGATTTGTATCTTTTCATCAAGCTCTTTTAAGCTATTTTTTAATGTTCTTTTCCTGTCCTCCGCCCATTTATCTAACTTCTCCATTTCCTCATCGAAGAAGACACTGTTTTTTCCTGCAATTTCAGATATGAGCTTAACCTTTTTCTTTTCAAATTCAGATCTTAAATTTGATTCCATTTCTAAGCTCTTGGAAACATCACCCATATTTGCAGGCAAACTAAATAATCTCTTACATTGCTCTTCTTCCAAAATTTCCTTTTTATCTGTTAAAGCGGTAAATATAAGATAGTCTTCGCTTTCAAATGAGTCTACAATTAATTTCCATAATATTAATTCTCCTTTCTTCTTCTGCAGGTTATTCAAAACACTAATCTTCTTTCCATAGTTTGAAAAGTCAAAAACTAATTCCCTATCTTGAAGATTTTTAGATTTAAATCTCTCTAATAATCTCTGGGCGATCGGATGTCCTATACGATAAATGTGGGCATCTTCAACTTTTCTACCTAGCTTATATCTCCCAGTTGAAATGTTTATTTCACTAAAGGGAGATTTTTTCAAATCAAATGAAAAATCAGAGTCATTGAATGTTGCAGAGTCATTAAGACCATATTTAGTAAGACTCCATAACCACTGTTCAAATCTATTGAGATATTGTTTGCTTTGGTCTAAACTTATTTTTAACCTTTCGTGAACAGCCTCATCAAAATTTTCTAAAAGCTTTTTACGAGTAACTTTCATTCCTTCCTCAATCTGTGACTCTAATTCTTTCTGCAAATTATCAAATGATTTATTTATTTCTTCTGCACCTCTACATTCTTGATAAATCTGACTTATTCTTTTTTCAAAATCTACTCCCGATTCAATTGCTCCTAAAACTTCATCGCTTGCACCAAAAACTCCATCAAATAATTTAAACTTCTCAGAAAGTAATTGGAAAATTCTCTGGTCTGCTTCATTTTTTTTATTCAAAAAGTTGATAACGACGACATCATGATTCTGCCCATATCTATGACATCTTCCTATTCTTTGTTCTATTCTTTGAGGATTCCAAGGCAGATCGTAATTAACAACTAATGAACAGAACTGTAGATTGATGCCTTCTGCTGCAGCTTCGGTAGCGATCATTATTTTAGCTTCATCTCTAAAATATTCAACTAGTGCAGATCTTAGATCAGCAGATTTAGAGCCTGTAAATTTATCTGTGCCTCGGTTTTTATCTAACCATTCTCGATATATCCTTTGCGAGAGCTCATCATTGTTTGTTCCATTAAATAGAACTATTTTATCTTTATACTCCGTTTTTGAAAGTATTTCATAAAGATATTCTTGGGTTCTTCTAAATTCAGTAAATATCAATGCTTTTTCTGGAGCTTTAAGTTCTTTTAATTTTGAAAAACCTTCTGCAAGTGCCGTCTGCATAACTTCTCCTTTTGCATTTGATTTTATGGATTCAGCAAGATTACTAAAATCTTCCAGCTCTTTTATTTCTCTTTTAAGTTGTTCTTTTTCAGAAAGAGTTAATTGTTTTTTCTCTGGTTCGTCCTCATCATTCCATTCTTCACTTAATTCGTCTAGCCCCTCATATTCTCCCCTAAACAAACTACCCACTTCTTCAAAGGAACCAGCTTCAACAACTTTTTTTAATCTTTTTGTAAGAGATCTTAATGTTCCCGCAATTGCAAAGGTCGAAGATGCCAGTAATTTTCTCATTATCAGAGTCATTAAATGTCTTTGACCAGAAGGTAATGCAAAAAGGTCTTCTTTTTGTAAGTAATCTGATACTTTTTTATAAAGTTCTTGCTCCTCTTTATTTGGAATAAAATCTTGAGTAAGTGCGAGTCTATTGGTATATTTTATGTATTCTAAAACTTGTTTTCTCAATGTCCTCTGACAGATTGGGCTCAATCTTTTTTTCAAATCATCAAAATTAACTCCATTCCCTTCAGTCCCCCATACAAATTGTTCTTTAAAACTTTCTAAATCTCCAAAGATATGATCATCAATAAATCCCACTAATCCATATAGTTCTAATAAAGAATTTTGTAAAGGTGTGGCAGTAAGTAGGATTTTTGGAGCATGTTTTGTTGACTCTTTGATTGACTTGGCAATCTTATTTCCTTTTTTATAAACATTCCTTAATCTATGGGCTTCATCAATAATAATCAAATCCCAATTAATCGATTTGATAAATTCCTCTTTAATTCTTGCAAAATGATAAGAGCAAATAACTATCTTGTTCTGCTCAAATGGATTTCCGATTTTAATTTTCTCATTTATCTCATTAAAAGATTTTGTTTCTAAAATTAGAGATTCTAAGAAAAACTTCTCTAATAATTCTTGATTCCATTGCTTTCTTAAATTTGAAGGGACTATAATTAATATTTTTCTTTTGCTCTCTGCCCATTTTTGAGATAATACTATTCCTGCTTCGATTGTTTTTCCTAAACCAACCTCATCCGCTAATATAACTCCTTTAGAAAGAGGCGATTTGAATGCAAAAAGTGCAGCATCAATTTGATGAGGATTTAAATCAACTTGGGCATCAGCAAGCGAAGTAGTTAATTTTTCTATACTATCTGAAGGATTTCTTTTTGTTAATTCATTTGCATAATATTTTGCATGGTAATCCGTTAGATTTGAATGGGTATTTTTTTCTTTCAGAATTAGTTTTGAATGCTTTTGAGATTTCATTTTTTTGTAACTTCTTTTAATTTATTCATAACCATTATCATAGCTTCAGTATCAAGACAACAATATTTTTCTAAATCTTCTCTTACTTTTTTTATCTCTTCTTTTGTTGCTTTCTTTCCATCATTGGATCCGTGAGTAATAAACAAATACCTTAATGATGCTTGACCGCCGTTTGCGATATCCATTCCGTTATATGTAACTTTTGTTAATGCTGGAAGAACATGTTTTATACTTGCACTCCCTTGTTGTTTACAATCATAATAATCGAAATTTCTAAATGGAACTAACAAGTCAGCCATTCTTTTTATGTATTCTTCTACAGTTTTCTTTTCTTTTGGGAATAGCTCTGCTAATTCTTTTAGTCTTCCTTGCTCAAAACTCTGGTTGTAAACAATTATACTCCCTTTTTTTGCTAACTTCTTTTTTAGTTGTTTAAAAAACTCAGGTCGTGGATCTGTATTTCCTTCAGCAACAAATGAGTAATGCTTTTTATTTCCTTTTTTATCAACTATATGTAAAGAAAACTGAAAGGGTATCTGCTGATAGGGTTTCAATCCATCATACAAGGGGATTACCGTTTGATAGGTTTCAAAATCTAGGAAATATAAGGGATATTTTAATCTCTTTATGAAAGATTTTATTGCTTCCTTGTTTATATGAGGTTTATCGGTTTTAGCACAAAAATGCTGGATTTTTTGTTTATCTCCCAACTCGTAATCTTCTGGAATGTCTCTTATTGCCAAAATCCCTTTTTCAAATAAATCAAGTGATCTCTTTCCACCCCTATAAAGATTAAACACGCTATTCTCTGGAAGAAAACCCCAACATTCACTTTTTATTGGACAGTCATAAGGGTCTTTACAAAACTCCCCTATCTTACTTTTAGGTTCTTCACTACAATCCATTACTTTAAACATTTGACCTAATCGATCAGGAATGTTAGATATCTCTTCTTCAATTTTCTCGCTTATATCTTCTTTAACAAATAACTGGTCTACCTTAATATTTCCCTTCTTAGCATATTCTTTATTAATATGCATAAGAAAACATTTATTTATTTTTAATCCTGCTTTTTCGTAACAAAACTTTTGAAAGGCTACATCTTGAATATGAACATCTTTGACTTCTGTTGAACTCTTAACTTCTATAATATCCCACATGTCTTTAGAGCCTTTAACTGGGTCAAGAATATCTGCCCTAGAATAAACTCTTTCTTTTAAGAATCCTGCTTCAAATAATGGCTTTCTAATAGCCAGCGACTTCTGGGTTTCTTCTAAGTTCTTACTAAAATCAGCAGGTGAGCTAGGCAAATCAATGCCATCAGGAAAAAGCTTTTTTGAATATTCCCCAACAATATGCCCCTCATCAAATCTAAACTCGTCTTGCTCATCTGGTGCAGGTATTCTTTTAGGATCATTAACTGCAATCCATAGATACTTTAAACACTGCAACCCATTGAGATACTTCGATTTAGTTAGAATTTTTTGACGTTCTCCTGAGTTGCCAGTTCCCATATTTATCCTAGAGATATGCTTTTTAAAAAGATATCTAATCCGTATCCCCTCCCTAAAAGATAACTCTAAAAAGTGCGGTTAATAAGCTATAAGATGGTTGCCGATATAGAAACAATTGAGAGGAAAATTGAAAGCACTAAAACTAAGTTGAAAAAGAGACCATTAATTTATATTTTATTAGTCATTTTATTATTTTATATCTCGTTTTTTGGAGGGGCTTTCTTACATGAAAGCAAGATTATACAAAAATTTAATATTTTTCCAGTTTGGTTTGGAACAATCGATGTGAGTGTTGATCCCTCTTTTAGCCCAATTGTAAAAGACAATGCAACAATTATCCCATTTAGTATCAAAAATGTAGGTGATAAAGATATTAACAACCTAGCAGTTACCTATACTTTTTGTGGTCTTCCTCCAAAAAAAGCAACACTTCAAAAAAACACACTATATCAAAACGAGCCTTCTGGATTTAATTTAGAAACAGATATTCTTCTTAACACTAGCTGTCAAATTTATACAGATAAAGTTTGGTCTGATGTTTATTTAGATTCGGAAAATAATTGTTATTTGGATGTCCCACAGAGTGTAACCAATAATTATTGCGAATTTTGTAAGGTTCAATTTGATATATATGCTAATGGAAAAGAAATTCATAAAGAATTATGGTATCCTTATTTGGGAGATTCGTTTGATACAACGGCATATATCACAAATGTTCTAACAAGAACAAATCTCACTATAAACTGGGCGGAGGGTTATAATTCTACTTGTAGAGTGTTAGTTCCTTGGTCAGGAAAAGAAGGTTTAATAAAAAAAGATAAAATTGCATTGACCTTCTTTGATGCATGGACTATGTGTGAACGAGGAGATGATGTAGAATGGTGCAAACAAAATTATTCTCGAAATATTTATAATATTATAACAAGATATAGGGATGCCTATAATACTGCTGGATACTCTTCAGATAGACTATACTTTATTTTAGTTTCTCAATATGATACCAGCAATTCTGAAGATAAGAAAATTGCATTGGAAGCAGACTTAGTTAATCTTACTGTTAATACTTCAATAGCCAATGTTGAAATTGGAATGATTAAGTTAAGAAGTATTGTCAATGATACAAATGGAACTTATACCTCTTGGAACAATACTTATACTATTGATGGAATACATCCAAGCAAAGCGGGAGCATTGGAGTTTGCGACTTATATGTGGAACCAGATTGTAAAAGGGCTAGCGAACCAAAATTCCAGCCGAAATGGAATAGATTGGATTGCTGATAGTTATAAAGTGAGTAACACTTCTTTGGATAATCCCGGATTGCTGTTTAATAACACGGGATTATTAAAAAGCTATGTCCAAGTGTATAATCTTACCAATGCTTTGCTCTACCTCGATAATTATTCAGTCATTGGGAGTGGTAATCTCTTTAGCAATGATCTTAATATCAATTTTACTTTAAATCCTGGAAGAGGTATTTTTGTTTTAAACTGGTTCAATTTAACTGAGGGAGCAAATAGAAATAATACTCCTATCTGGTTTTCTTCGGTTTCAACAACGAGCAAGAATATTGCATCAAACCTGACAGGTATAGTTAATATTAGTGTTTTATTCAATACGGATTCATGCATGACTATTCAGTCAATATCTTATTCATCTCACAGTGGAAATTATTCAAAGACCTACTTAACGGGAGAATATGAGTGTTCAAACTCAATTGTTAATCTTAATGTTACTGGCTTGGAGCAGGCTTCAGGTAGCAATACAATTTCAATATCTTATACGACTTCTGCTGCTACGGCATCTACAGGCTCTTCAGGGAGTGCTGCAATTATTTCTTTGACTCCTGATAATTTGAAAGATGGATACAAGAGAACTTTCTTCAAGAAATGGAGTTTGAAATTTTTATTAAACAATGAACTGCACTCATTGGTGCTGGATGATATAAATAATAATTCTGTGGTTGTGACTGTTTCTTCGGAGCCTATAACAGAGGAAATTTTCCTTGGAAATACTGGGAAATTTGACATGGATGTCGATGGTTATTATGATTTGCAGGTTGAAGTGAATGAGATAGCTGCTTCTAAATTGTCTGCGGTTTTGACTATAAAATCTATAAATGAAAAGATTCCGACAGATAAAACCTCTGAAGGATTTTTCGACATTCCAGTTGAACCTGAAAAGCTGCCTTCATTTGTCTTGTCCGTTTTGGCGGTAGTTCTTGTGATAATCTTCTTTGCCATCCTATGGCTTTTGAAATCTCGTTCAAAGAGAGCAAAGAGATAGTTGTAGTAATCCTCTAGTTACAAATTAGAAAGGTTTTTAATCTGCCTTTATTAGATTTTTTATGGCAGAAGGACGGAAGCATTATTATGCTTTTTTGGAGAGAACTTTAACAGACAGAGTGCAAGTTAAATTTTTAACTCATCCTGATGAAGATTTTGTAAGGCACAGGGCTGAAATAGGATTGGCGGATGCGAAAGAGATATTTAGGAAACCTAACAATAATTGGCGGGAGGATAAAGGTTTGATGAATTTGCCTTATTTTGGTGACATTCTTAGAACTCCTGAAAGATTACTTGTGTATGATGTTGGAGAATACAATTTGCTTAGAGCCAGATTAAAATTACCTGTAATTGGGGGAGATTATGATGAGCGAGTTGAAGAAAGCAGAGAGGCTCGTGAAGAATTAAAAGAAGAACGTAAAGAATTAAAAGAAGAAAATGATAGTTCAGATAGTGGGGAGATTGATTTAGCCCAATGAAAAAAGCTTTGATTTTGATTCTTTTACTATTAATTATCTTTTCAGCATTTGTAATTTTAACTAAAGGAGAAGAAAGAATTAGTTATGATTATACACACACCAAAGCAATCTGCCAGGGCAATTCGTGCCAGGATTTTTTGATTACTTGTAGCGATAATGAATTGGTTGAGATGGTTCCTTTGACAGGGCTTGTCACTTTTAGTGATGATTGGGAAGATAGAAGAAGCGATGATGAGAAGAGGTTGTGCTAGATTTTCACAAAATAAATTACATCTCCATTTCTTCTGGAGCGTCTGAATGACTATGGCCTTGATTGTGACTTGGCTTATTGCCCGATTTATTGTCTTGCTTACTGCCTTGTTTTGATACGTGCTTGTCGTGTGCGGGCCTTGATTCTGGCTCTTCTGCCTCTTTCTGTTCTTCACTTGCTTCTTGTTCGAAATCAGATTCTTTTATCGAGTTAATTGATGCCTTGAAGTTCTTGAACTGGTCTGCTGGAATTCGTGTGCCTGCTTTTGTGAAGCCGGTGTATCTTTCAGATTTTACGAATTCTCTTATTGTCAATCCTATTCTTCCGCCGAAGTCGTCAATTCTAATTACTATGTCCGTTTCCTGATTTTTTGGTATTCTGTCGATGTCTTTTTCCATTAATAATGATATAAATTAGAATATATAAAGATTGTTGGATTAAATGGACTGTATCGTTATTTCTCCAGCTCCAAGGGGTTGGGTTACCCAAATTCCTATTGTGGACACACTATTTGGTCTTATTTCTCCTTGAGGAATTGTTATATTATACCTTTGAGTTGTGAATGTTGTTCTTATGTTATTTGTATTGATTTCATAGTTCGTTGAATTAGGAGTGAATCTCCATACTTTCTGCCCTTTGGCTTCCATTCCAGATAAAACATAATCTGATTTCCACCATTCCTCATCAGAGTAAGATTCGTAGTTGTAAGTTATTATTTGTTTATCTTTATATCCAACTAGAGAGTCTGCCTCAGATAGGATATTACTGAATAGCGTGTCATTTCCATCATTTGAAGGAGGGCTTTCTCCTTGCCCTCTATAATTCCAGTAGAGAAACGTTTCTGGATTTATTAAGGTTAGGTGCAACATTAATTCTTCATAATAATCTGTTCCGAACATTAAACTCTTATTCCACCCCTTATAGATAATCCAGGGTTGTATTTCTATGGTGCTTGATAGTTTCATAGAACGCATTCTGTTTAGTTCATATCTGAATGCGTTGAATGGAGTTCCTTCATATGTGTAGCCCTGTATTAATCTGTTTGTCCAGGTTACTTGCCCTAAATTTCCATATAAGCCGTCTTGGGTCTGATATGTTCCAACATGACTTCCTGAGCCATACTTGTATTGTTTATGCCCGTTTAGTTCTGGAACCTCATATTCCTGACTCCAATGATTTAAACCATAATTGGACATTTTCACATTAGGATAATATTTTTTGACCTCTTTATACACAGAATCATTGTAATAGGTTGCAACTTTATTTCTCATTAAAGAGTTCCAGATTAGATAATTATCTCCTCCATTTTGCCAGTCAAATACGGTTCCTAGCAAATCTTGACCGTTAAATCCACGAGAATTTAATTCTTGAAATAATGTAACATTTCTAGGATCATTTTGAATTGCCCTCCATCTTGCCTGTTGTGATAGGTCATTTTTATTTGAGCCAATTGCCCAGTTTGAAAGCCAAGTTTCTGTATCTAAAATCCAATAATCTAATTCTCCGCCCTGCTGAGAATATTGGCTGAGGAAAGTTTCATATTTTTGTTTTGTTGCATTTATTCCGTTGTCCCACCATATACAATCGTAGAAATTGCCACTTACTGGATCTTGACATTTGTCTGATTCATTTGTATTTATCCCTTGATATCTACTTCTGTCTATTATTGTTCTGTATCTGGAGGGTTGTTGTGATGTAAAAGCCAGTGCCTGAGCAGGGGTGTTCTGTATTCTTAGTTGATACATTGGAATTACATTAGAATTTAGTCCAGGTGTTCCTTCCCAGGATAATGCATAAGTTGTCAGAAGTTCGAAATTATTTTCTCCATTATTTTCTATAGTTTGCTGAGAGCAGGAAAAAGACAAACCTGAGAAGCTACAAGGATTATTGTTTGATAATATTCCTGATATGTCTACAGAGTTAATCGACTCTTGTGTTTCTTTTGATAAATTGAAGGTATAAATAGCTGAGCCAAACTGCATTGGAATTAGAGTATTATTTCTCAATATAAATTCATTATTATTTGTCTTAAATTTAAAGACAATTTCTTTTATTTCTAATTCATCATTTCCTCTTTCGATTCTAATTTGGTATGAGTCATTTCCTAAGAAATTGCAATTTTTAACATTTAACTCTAAATCAAGACAACTTCTCAGTTTTGAAATTTCTCCAGGATTGTCGTCATTGTTTCCAACAACGCTATCTATTGCTGGCCTGATAAAGAGCCAGATTATGGATATGCTGATAAGAACAATAAGTATTATCAGAACAGTGGTTATAACCTCGGATAAACCCCTCTTTTGCATATAATGATAAGAATATTTAATTTATAATGGTTCTGGATTTGTGATTTTACAAATTATCAAAGGATTAAGATAAATTTTATCTCAACTTTTCCACTTCAGGATCTATAGAATTTAGGGGTTGTGTAATCCAAAAACCATATTTAGATACTTGATTGGGATAAATTGTACCTTCTGGAATTGTTACTCTATATTGGGCTGTCGTAAATACTATTGAATTTGGATCATTGACTAATTTGTAAGTGCCATTTATAACATCTGGCGTGAATCTCCATACTTTTTGTCCTCCTGCGTTCATTCCAGATAATACATAATCTGAAGTCCACCAGTCATCTGAATAGGTTATATAATTAGAAGTAATTGGCTTTTTATTCATATAACCTATAAATTGATTTTCTTCATTTAGCAAATTGCTAAGTAATTCATCATCTTTATCTTGTAATAGGCCATCTCCTGATTTTGGATTCCAATATATAATGACGTTTGCGTTTGTTAAAGATAAGTGAATAATCATTTCTTCATAATAATCATTATCATCAACTAGCGTTTTATTCCAGCTTTTGTGAGAAATCCAAGGAGATATAGGTACTGATTGGTTTGAAAGAAGCATTGAACGCATTCTGTTTACTTCGTATCTAAAAGCATTGAACGCAGTTGCATTATAGGTGAAGCCATTAATTAGCCTATTTCGATTTGTTATTTGCCCAAGCCGACCATATAGCCCATCTTGAGTTTGATCGGTTCCGACATTATTTCCAGGACCATATTTATATTGTTTATGTCCGTTCAAATCAGGAACTTGATATTCTTGACTACGATAACCTAAACCATAATTCAACATTTCCACATTAGGATAATATTTTTTGATTACATCATATGTTGCTTCATTATAATAATCGGCTACTTTATTTCCCATTAATGAATTCCATATTAGATAATTGTCTCCACCTTTGCTCCAATTATAGACTGTTCCGATTAAATCTTGTCCTGTGAATCCGAGAGCATTTAACTCTGCAAATAATGTAGCATTTCTAGGATCATTTTGAATTGCTCTCCATCTTTCTTTTTGGGATAAGTCATTTTTATTTGAACCAATTGCCCAGTTTGAAAGCCAAGTTTCTGTATCTAATACCCAATAGTCTAGTTTTCCTCCTGAGGCATTAAAGGGAGCTAAAAAATCTTCATATTTTTCTTTTGTGGAATTTATTCCGCTATCCCACCAGATGCAGTCGTAATAATTTTTGCTTACTGGGTCTTGACATTTATCGGCAGGGTTAGCATTTATTCCAGAGTATGATATTCTATCAATAATTACTCTATGCCCTACAGGTTGACTATTAGTTTCTCTTATCGCTCTTTCAGTGTTTGGATGCCAGAGTTGGTACATGGGAACAAGATTATCTTGACTAGTGGAGCCATTTTCCCATTCATAAGCAATAAGATTAACTTTTCTAAAATTGGTTTCAGAGTTTATACTTTTAATTGTTGGACTTTTTAGTGGAGAAACTATTATCTTTTGAATTAAAAAATATAGGGTTGAAATTACAATAATTAATGAGATGATTATAAATATCTATTTTTCGGTTAAAATGCCCTCTTTTCATCAGATATTATGATTAAGGCATCTTATAATTGTTTTGGATTATCTGATTTTTTGTCTATCTTAGTAGTTAATCAATTATTTAAATGGCTTGAATTGGATAAGACCATGTATTTTGATGGTCATGTTCATGATAGAGATTGGGAAGAGGCGTATAAAGAGACGGTTGAACATGTCTTAAATGTCGCAAGAGATTCTGGAGTGGATGGGATAGGGATTATGCCCAATACTAAACCTTCTATCTTTACTGAAGAACTTGCTGTTGCAAGATATAATCTGGCAAAGGCTGCAAATATTCCTGAGGTTGCTTATTTTATTTGGATGGGTGTGACAAAAGATCCTGAGCAAATAAAGAGAGGTATACAGGCTTACAGAAGACTTCCTTTTGTTTTAGGATTTAAAATGTATGGGGGGAATTCAACTAATCAACTAGGAATAGTGGATGTCAGAGATCATTTTAATGTTTTCAATACTTTTTCAAACGAAGGATATGATGGGTCTTTATTGATACATCCAGAAAAAGAAGCAAGAATGAAGCCAGAGATTTGGGATCCAAGAAATCCAATAACTCATGCTTTTGCAAGGCCAGCTATTGCTGAAACAGAATCAATAAGAGATATGCTTGGTTTTGCTTATCTTACAGGATTTAAGGGAAAATTGCATTTTGTTCATGTTTCTACACATGAGGGTGTTGAATATATTAACCTTGCAAAAAAAAGAGGGTTAGATGTTTCTGCAGGAGTATGTCCACATCATCTTTTACTTCCTTATACGGAGATGCTTGGAATTCAAGGTCTAGAAAAAAAGATGAATCCTCCCCTTAGGGCTCCAGGTGAACCTGAGTTGCTATTGGAAGATTTAAGGGAAGGCAGAATTGATTTTCTTGAAACAGATCATGCGCCACATACAAGAAAGGATAAGTACGAGGCTTGTGCTTCTGGTGTTAATGCTTTAGCTTGGTGGCCTTTATTTGAGGAATTTTTCAGAAGAAGAGGATTTACAGAAAAAAGAATAGAAGAGATAACTTTTAGCGCTGCTGTGGAAAGATTTGGAGCGGACGTTATCAGGAAGAGAAAGCCCATTAAGGACAGAAGAGGAGATTATGAAATTAATCCTTGGAGAAAACTTGAAGAAGAGCTAGGGATGGTAAATAAGTTATAATATGAAATTATTAAGAAAAGCTGTTGAGGTAGGGTATCAATTAAGAAGAGACGGTATATTTGAAAGAACTAAAGAAAATGTTAAATTGGCCCATGATGAATTTGTTCGGTTAGCTAGGTGGGTTGATTCACGAGGGCTAAGCAAGATTCTTTTAAATTGCAGAGAGAATAGGAAAGATCTCGGTTTTGAGATTTCTAATGCTGCTGGATTTGATAAAAATGGAAATATTCCTCCTGTTTTTCTTAAGTACTTGGGTTTTGATAGAATAGTCATTGGAACCGTTACATATGATAAATATGATGGAAATTCAGGAAATACGATAAAAAGATATCCTGAAACTGAATCTCTGGTTAATTGGATGAAATTGCCAGGGCCAGGAGCTAAACCAGTTGCAGACAATATGAATGAATTTGGAGAGCATGGAGTTCCTGTAACTGTAAATTTAATGTCTACTCCTGAAAAACAGGGAGATGAGTTGCTGAGAGATTTAGAAGGAACAGTGCTTGAAACAAGAGATTTACATAAGGTTAGCAGGTTTGAGCTAAACATATCTTGTCCCAACACGCATAGTTCTACTGGAGGAGATTCAAGAAATGAGTATCAATCTGGAATGCTTGATATGGTAAAAGTTGTGAGGGGAGCAATGCATATAGGACAAGAGCTCGATATAAAGGTGTCTCCAGATTTAGGATGGCAGGATGTCCAGGATATTGTTAGAATATGTGCAGAGTATAATAAAAAAAGTGCAATTAACCTTCCAGGAGGAGGGAATCTTGAGGGAATCAGAGCATTTACTACAACAAATACTACTGCTATCTATGATCCTAGATTTATAACTTCTCCTCCAAATCCTGAAGGTCGTGGAGGTGCTAGCGGTGAGGCGCTTTATAAGCGTGCAAGCGATGTACAATCGATGTTTGAGGATTTTATTAGGATGGGTAATTACAAGTTGTACATTAATGCCTGTGGAGGTATAAATTCTGCTGAAAGAGCTAAGGAGAGAACTAAGGGAGAAGATGTAGTCGGAATTCAGATATTTACCCCCCTTATATTTAAGGGGCCAAGATTACTAAGAGAATTACGCAGTGTCAAGTAATAAAAACTCTTTCTACTATTTTTTAATATGAAATTTAGTCAATCTTTGAAAATAGGCAATGTTCTTGTGAAAAATAGACTTTTTTTATCACCTATGGTAGATGTTACCGATTTAGCTTTTAGGCTGTTATGCAGGAAGCAGGGGGCTGGAATGGCTTATACAGAGATGATTTATATTGATGCTATTTTGCATGAAAATTCTAAGACGAAGAGTTTGATGAAGACATGCAAAGAGGATAAACCTCTTGGCCTACAAGTTACTGGAAACAGTATTGAAGAATTTAAGAAATTTGCGAAATTGGACCTATTGCATGGTTATGGTTTGATAGATATTAATTGTGGATGTCCAAGTATTAGAATTACCGGAAATCAGGCAGGGAGTTATTTACTTAAGAGTCCAGAGAAAATAGGAGAAATGATAAAGACTCTAAAAGATAGGGATTTGACTGTGACTGCTAAAATTAGATTGGGTTTTAATAAAAACAATTCTCTTGAAGTTGTTAAAGAAATAGAAAAAGCTGGAGCTGATCTCATTACGGTCCATACAAGATTGGCTAACCAAGGTGCAAGCGTTCCTGCAGATGGGAAATGGATTTCAAAGATAAAAGATAGAATTGGAATTCCTTTGATAGCCAATGGAGATATTTTTTCTGGGAAAGATGTTGAAAAATATTTAGATCTGTGCGATGGAGTGATGATTGCTAGGGGGGCTATTGGCAATCCTTTTATTTTTAGAGGAATTGAGAGATATTTTAAAACTGGAAGTGAGAAGGAGATTGGAAAGGGGGAAAAAATTTCTGCTTTCAGGGATTATTTAAAATTGGCGGAGAAACATGAGGTTGTTGATTTAGGAAGAGTAAAGCATCTTGGAGGTAGTTTTTTGAAGGGATTTGACGGCGCTGCAAAAATCAGGCAGAAATTAATGCAGAAGAAAAATTTTGAGGATATCCTGGAATTCATAGAAAGTTTTAAATAATTTGCTTTTTATTTTTGGCAGATTAATAAATGGAATATGGAGAGATGACGAGTGATTCAGGCTGTTGAAAGTGTAAATGGGTTGGGAATAGATTTGAAATTAACCTCTGCGGTTGTGGAGATAAGATTTTTAGGCAGAAAACCAATCGGAGTTTTTACGGGAAGGAACGGAGCAAGCCTTGTTGATAGGTTTCTTTCTGGTTATGTCTTATCACATAGTCTTATAGATCCAAGTCAGAGGCCAACTTTTGGAAGATGCAATGAAATATTGGAATCTGTTGAAGGAAGAGCAAAAGAATTTATCCTTGGAAGCCCTTCAATTGTTAAAAGGGATTACGATTTAATAATCGTTCCAGAGAGTTCTCTAATCTTTGGTCAATATTTTTCAAGCCTTGAATTGAACAAACTTTCTCAAATATATTTGCGTGAAACTCTTTTGGGGAGGCTCGGTTATAGTTTAGATTTAAGTTTTACTAATTTAAGACAAGCAGAAAAAACGAATAGTCCAAGATTAATCAAACTTCCAAGGCAAGATGAACACGGAATAATTAGAAACGCTTAAAATCTCTTTTTACCTGATTAATTGATGAGTAAGGTGAATTTGTATAATACATTAACTAGAAAAAAAGAGCAGTTCAAACCAATAGGAAAAGAGGTTAAGATGTACAGCTGTGGGCCAACTGTTTATTCTTACCAGCATATTGGAAATTTAAGAAGCTATGTTTTGGCAGATTTATTGAAAAGAACTTTAATTTATAATGAATACAAGGTAAAGCATGTAATTAATGTAACTGATGTAGGGCATTTAACTTCGGATGCCGACTCTGGAGAGGACAAAATGGAAAAGGCAGCTGAAAGAGAAGGTAAAAAGGCCGAAGACATTGCAAGATTTTATTTTAAAGAATTTGAAAAAGATTTGAAAAAGATGAACATCCTTTCACCTTGGAAATGGGCTTGGGCTACAAAACATGTGAAAGAACAGATTGAACTTGTCAAGAAATTAGAAAAGAAAGGGTTTACTTATAAAACAAGAGACGGGATTTATTTTGATTCAAAGAAATTCAAGGGTTATGGTAAATTAGCAAAACTCAACATTAAAGAACTAAGGGCTGGAAAAAGGGTTGAGATTGGGGAAAAGAAGAATAAGACTGATTTCGCTCTCTGGAAATTTTCTTCTAATCCTGGGGAAAGACAGCAGGAATGGAAATCGCCATGGGGAATCGGTTTTCCTGGATGGCATCTAGAATGTTCTGCTATGAGTATGAAATACTTAGGAAATCACTTTGATATTCATACGGGCGGAGAAGACCATATTTCTGTACACCATACAAATGAAATTGCACAATCTGAAGCACTCACAGGAAAGAAGTTTGTTAATTATTGGATTCATGGGGCTTTTCTAATGAATAAGGGAAAAAAGATTTCTAAAAGCACTGGAGGACTTTATACTATTTCCGATTTAGAAAAAGAAGGTTATAGCCCTATGCATCTTAGATATTTGTTTTTTCTTACTAATTATAGAAAACAACTTAATTTTTCTTTAGATATTTTGGATGCTGCTAGAAATGCTTATGAGAGATTGAAAAAGAAAATTGTAGAACTAAAAAAGGAGAGGCATAAAGGAACAGATAGGACAAAAGATTATGAGAATGAATTCATTAATGCGATTAATGATAATCTTAATACTTCTAGGGCGATTGATGTTTTATGGAAAGTAATAAATGATTTTGATTTTGAACATGGAAAGAAATTAAAATTGTTGGAAAAGTTTGACTGCATCTTTGGTTTTGGAATTAAAAATATGAAAGAGGAAAAGATTGGAGTTCCTGCGGAAATTAAAAGATTATTGGAAGAAAGAGAGAGGCTTAGAAAAGAAAAGAAATTTGCTGAAGCAGATATTTTGAGAGAAAGAATATTTGAAATGGGATTTAAGGTTGAAGATAGTGAAAAAGGCGTAATTGTTGAGAAAAATTAGACTATACTGGGAAATATATATTCAAAACATATTTAAATGAAAAAATCCTTGTATTAGCGTGAAAAAGGAGGTGAACAATGGCTAGAAAAAGTGCGGGTAGAGGGCTTGGAGGCTGGGCATTTTTGATAGGAGTCCTGTTAGCTATTGTCCTAGGTTACATCGGTAAAATCGATTCAACTTGGACATGGATTCTTGTTGTAATTGGTCTGATTGTAGGATTCTTCAATGTAGCTGAAAGGGAGACCGAACCTTTCTTAATGTCTGGTGCAGTTTTAATAATTGCTAGTGCATTTGGTGGAACTGCGTTGAATGCAGTAGCTTCATTGAATAATGTGCTGCAAGCTTTACTTTTGATATTTGTGCCTGCGACAGTAATCGTTGCAATAAAGCACGTATTCAATATGGCTAAGCGCTAATTGAATTTAATTTATTATTTTTTTATTATTACTTTTTCTTTTTTTATTATCCCTAGTTGGGATGTTATGCCGGCATTTAGTTCAAGAACGTAAAGAGCTGGATCCTTTGATCTTATTATGGGGCAGACTTCATTGCATGGCTGTGCAGTTGCTATATTTACTATCTCCAAATTTTGATTTATCCAAATCATGTCTAATGGGATTAGAGTATCTTTCATCCAGAATCCATAATCTCCTTCTTCTGGAAAGATGAAGAGCATTCCTTCATTTTCTGCGAGAAATTCTCTGTTCATTAATCCAGTTGCTCTTTCTTCCGGCGTTTGGGCTAATTCGACGGAAAAACAATTGTCGCGGACGCAGACCTCTGAAATTTTTGAATTATGATTGTATTGATAAAATGTAAATACTATTCCTAAAATAATTATCAGGATGATTAGAGCGGTTGTGTCAAGGAGGTTTAAAACCGCGCCTTGAAAGGCACGCCTCTTTGAGCATCCAAAAAACGAGTGCCTATTACAAACTTCGGCTTTCAATCCTAGGGGGCACATCGTTTTTTTGATTTTGTTATTTCTTTTCATTATAGTTTATACATTTTTCTTTTTATAAATAATCTTGTTGTCACTATTTTCTCTATACGTGCGTTTAAATAGTGAATTTCCTAAAGTCGCTTGCTCCAAATTTACAAAATGACAACGATAGCACGAGAAAGAAAAAAACAGCCCGGAAGAACCGAAAGGAATATTCCTGCAACCAAAGATTTGCCCGTGCCGCAAATAGACAGAATTAATGAATCAAGAGTAGTTTCACTGATAACTGAAATGTATGCTTTGCATTTGTCAGGCAGGCAGAAATATACTCCTTCCGATGTTGACGATTGCTGGGTAGTTGAAATGGCAAGGAATAGGGGCTTCGTCCAGGGCATCAATTATTCAAATTCGTACAAGCTGACTAAAAGAGGAGAAACTCGTGCAGCCAGTATTATTTCTTATTTTGAATTTGTGATGGGCTTTAGGTCATGAGCTAATACGCCCGGACCCGAGACAACCCACTTGTGCAATCCTTAGGGGATTTTTAAGAATTGTCGAGATGAAGCATGTCAAAAGCCGAATAATCTTTCGTAATCCTTATGATTCATCCAATCAAGAATAGCAGCAATTATCTCTATTTCTTCGCTGGTAATGGAATATAGAAGCCTCCATCCATTTGGTAAATCGTAAATCCAAAGATTATTAAGAGAGTACTTAGAGATTAAATTTTTTGGAATAAGTTTCTTTTTAACATTTCTTCCGCAAGAAAAATCTTCCTGAATTGATTTTATAGCTCTTACAATTCCTTTCTTTATGGGATCATTATCCGGCATATCATTAAAACTAGCTTCAAGATCTGAATCTACAAATACAACTTTATCAGGGTTCATAGTCTGATGGCTGGCCTATTTTTCACTTTTTCGTATAGAGCAGGATTCCAAATATAAACTACATAACCCTCTTTGTCATAAACTATTTTGTTTATGCCTTCCAGATACGCCATTATTACCTGAAATGTCTGCCACATTACTTTTTTTGGGAGATTATTAAAAAGTTCAGTTTTTTTGAATTCTCCTGAGTTTTCTTCTATAAATCTCTCTACCATCAAAACAGTCTGCAATGTTGGAGACCTGGCAAACTCAGATTTTTTATTCATTAATTTCATGACTATAATATCAGTTGATACTATTTAAATATTGCGATTTTTGAGTTTTGTCGAGAGAGAGTGGAGAAATTATTTTGCATTATTTATTGATAGTACCTAAGAGTTATATTTCCCGACATTGTTGTCAAGTCTAAATTTCCAAGAGAGTTTTCATTTGGAGGAGAGTATCTTGATCTTCCATTTGCTAACATTACCCTTACATCCACCTCACCAAATGTAGTTTCGGTTCTTACCTCAAGGGGAGCGAACAAATCTAAAGAGATATCTCCAGACATAGTTTCTATTGTTCCCTTGTGAGCTATGCTTCCTTTGATGTTGCTCCTCAAGTGAACAGGTGGGGTGTTTTCGTTACGAGCTTCAAGGTTTTCAATCCTAACTTACTTGAAACACCAACTGCCGATGCTTTATGCCAACAGGCAGCAGATGATGCTGGTCTTAATGGAACATTTACTGCATGGCTAAGTTCAAGAGAATTTAATGCTGTTGATAGAATAACAGAAGGGAAATACTACAGGGTAGATGGAGAGAGAATAGCAAATAGCAAGGAAGATTTGCTTGACGGGCATCTTGCTAACAGAATAAGAGTCAATGAATTTGGAGAATTAATGAATGAAGGTTTCGTTTATACTGGAACAAGAAGCACTGGAAATATGTGGGAAGGAAGAACTTGCAATGATTGGTCTGGTCTGAGCGAGAGAAATGCTGGAGAATATTATGGAGGAGTAGGCAATTTAATGGAGATAAATGAAGGATGGACAGAATCCAAGACTAGAACCTGCGACAAGGCTTTTGATAAGGGAGCTCATCTGTATTGCTTCCAGGTTGAAAACTCAAGGTTAGAAGTTGAAATTACATATCCCTATAACAATCAAACTTTAGATGAGAAGGATATGATCTTTTCACGCAGTGAATTAAGCCTTATGTAGCTCCTCCCGCCCTTTGAGCTTACAGATGAGATATTAAGGCCCTTTTCCATGTCATCAAGGTATTTTAGGGCAATTCTCGAATTTTCGGAAGAGATGCTAGGGATTCCGTCTTTCACGCTTTCTCTCCATGCGAGATATCTCTTTTTATGGTTATAGGGATCTATCTTCATTTTCTTCATAGGATGGCTTTATTTTAAACCATCTTGTATAAAACTTGTATAATCCACCTCCCTTAATTATCGCATGATGGGGGTACGCCCGGACCCGGAATCGAACCGGGAAATCCTTGCGGAAATGAGTTTTCGAGACTCACGCAGTACCATTGTGCCATCCGGGCTAATATGAAAGACTTAGAAATAACTGGTTATAAAGATAACCGAATCACATGAATACCAAATAAAGAACCCAGGCTGAAAGAACTATCCAAATTAAGAAATTAATCCAGATGGAAGCTGGAAGCCCTCGTTTAATCATTTTCTCGCCAATTTTTATGAATTCATTACCAAAAGAGGCGAAAGCCATTCCCATCAATAGCACCATAAATAGTCCCGCTGCAAAAACTTCAATTAATGACATTGTTTGTAATAGATAGTAAAGAACTATTAAGGCTAAGACACCGAATACCCATTCAGTTGCAGAGGTTGTGTAAATTTTCTTGGCAAAATTAAACCATGCTTTTTTATTAAAGAGAAAGAATAAGAACTTAATTATTACTAATACTGAAATAATTGTTGCAAAGATTTGTATCGTTGTCAACACCATGTTACAATTTATACTATTTAGTATATAAATCTTACGAGAGGTTTTTTACGACTTCTTTAATTTCTTCTTCTATTTGTTGAGTTCTTTTCCAGACAATATTAAGAGATTCTTGTAAGGGAATTAGAGATTCTGAAATATCTTGTATTTTTCCCAATGAATCTAAGAGTTTCTCTCTATTTTGATGATCATCAAGTCTTTTTATCCTATTTTCTAAGTGCGATTTCTGTTCTACTAATTGTTCTCTTAGAGAATCAATACTCGGTTTAGATTCAGATTCCAATTGATATTTTTGCTCCATCTTGTTTTCAGAGTGGCTTGGAGAACTTGGTTTTTAAACGTTATGAAATGAAGTTAGATATGGCAGGATGTTTTTCCGCGTTTTTCTAAATATTTTTGATGGTATTCTTCCGCTGGAAAGAATGTGACTGCAGGAAGGATCTGAGTAACTACTTTTTTTCTTCCAAATAGGGATTTCTTTTTGTCCCAGATTTTTTGCTGTTCTTTCTTTGTTTTTTCTGCCAATTCTTTTTGCTTTGCATTGTGATAGAAAATTACAGAGCGGTATTGGCTTCCAATGTCAGGGCCCTGCCGATTCATTGTTGTTGGATTATGATTTTCCCAGAAGACTTTTAATAACTGCTGATAGGATATTTTTTTCGGATTAAATGTAATCTGAATTACTTCAGCATATCCCGTTTGGTTTGAGCATACTTGCTGGTAAGTTGGTTTGGGATATTTCTTCTCATCTCCCCCCATATAGCCGACTTCTGTCTTTTCTACGCCGGGAAGCTTGTCAAACAATACCTGTGGGCTCCAGAAGCACCCCATGCCGAATGTTGCTTTTTCTGATTTCATTTTAATTGAAGGCACAATATCTTTAAATATCCGCTTATTTTATTTCTATGATGAATCTTCGCAACAGGAAATTGGTAAGGACGATACAGATACTATTCGGGCTTTATCTTATCTTCTTTGGAGTTATTGGCTACATAGTTACTCTTCCTGCTCCTCCTTACAATGAGGCAGGACTTGCGTTCCTTATGGCCTTGTTTGCCACAGGATACATGATTCATGCTATGTCCATAATATTTGTTCTCTCTGGATTAATGTTCATCTTCAATAAGTGGTCTGCTTTCGGTGCTGTCTTGCTTGCGCCTATAACTGTGAATATAGTCTTGTTTCATGTATTCCTTGATATGACTGCATGGTGGATGGCATTGATATTTGCTATTGTTAACGGTTATTTAGTTTGGGTGCACTGGCAGAGATATAATCCGATGTTTTCTAAGAAATAGGCTTAACGATGCTTGCACCCGGACCAGCAACATGGCCTTCTTTTTCCTTCTATGTTTTATATTCGCCGGTCTTATTTTTTGGCACAACAAGGACAAAGGCATCCACATAGGTCATGTACAGAAAAGAACTAAATTGTATTTAAGTTTTTGCAGTCGAAAGTAATCAGGAAATCTCAACGTCTCGGCCATTCGTTTTTATCTTCTTTCTTTTCTTCCTGCTCTTTTCTAAGTCTATCCCTTCTGGCCTTGAACTCCAATAGTTTTCGGTCGTAGTCGGGGTCAACAAAGTTGTTTATCTTTCCCATCCCGTATTTGAGTATGTCCTCTTTTTAATCATTTCTTAAGTTGAGTGATATTGTTCATATTGGAGAACAGCAGGAGTTCATGCCCTTGCAACAATCAAATAAAGGCTTTTTCCAATCCCTGTTCTTTTGGATTCCTTAATATTTAATCCTGCATCCTGGACTATCTTCAGGGGATTTCTTGTCAGATGGCAACCCATTTTCTCATAATGCGGTAATTCTCTTCAGTTCTGCCATCTTTTTATCAGAGAATTATCGCTTATACCGTGTTCTAACAATAAGATATATCCATCTTTTTGCATACTCTTTGCATCTCATGCAGGGCCTTTATTGGGTCTTTGTAGGTGCATAGAGCAAGAGTCTCTGTAACACAGTCAAAGCTTTTATCATCAAAATCAAGATTTTCGGCACTCCCCCTACCTAATTCAACTTGCAGGCCCAGTCTTTCGGCTTTTTGTTCTGCTCTTTTTAGCATGCCAGGACTTAAATCAACGGCAGTTATCGAACAACTTTTATCATAATAATTAAAATTTCTTCCTGTTCCGACAGCGAGTTCCAAGACTTCTCCATGGGCTCTTCTCATCAGCTGTTTTCTCAGTCTGCTGATGCCAAACAAGAATTCCATAGGCGTTGCTACAAAGTCCCAGATTTTAGCAAGTCCATCATAAGTCTTCCTGATATCGGTATATGTTGGCTCTTTTGCCATGATTTTATTCATTTTAAAGGGATTTAAAGATATGGTTTAAACGCTTTAATCCAGAGTGACCCAGCGTATGATATATTGGAGTGATAGGTTATTATCCCTTCTAGTAAGCCTCACACAAGCAAAACTTTATAAACTACTACTTAATAGTGATATAATGAGAAATTTATCCCTTGGAGCAATTGTCGCAGGAGTATTAACTGTTTCAAGTCTATCTGGTTGTTCCACAACCCCTAGTTATGAAGGCCCGTATCATGATCGTAAGTTTGGAGAGACTATTATAAATGGAGATGAATTTAAAGTAAGTACTATAGCCAGAGGAAATAAATTTTTTCTTACTCTAACGGATGACAAACGCTATGTAGAAAATGGTAACCTTCCTGTTATTCTAAATGCAAAAGGCAGAAGAAGTGATGGAGAAATTAATTCTGTAAATATAATGTGGGGTTTTTCAGAACATCCCTTTGAAAAACTTTCAAAAGAGGATTTACAGGAGATATATTTAGGTTATGTTTCTAGGTAGTCTAGTTAGCTATATCTTCAGAGTTAGCAAAGCAAGCATCAATATTTTTTGAATCTACGAATATTTCTGCAGTTGTGACAAAAGGAGCCCCAAGACCCCTTACAACTGCTCTTTTCTCTACAAAGTTATTGCAGGATTGTTCGTATTTTACATCTTGAATAAGCAAATCTTGAGGACATCCGCACTCCCATACCTCACCAGGCACAAAACCATTACTGAAAGAATTATGACCATATTCCCAGTGAGGAATATCATTAGGTTCACTAATTGGTAATTTATTAACCCAGACATTATCTTGACAGGTCCCATATCCGCTCCCGCCATTCGTTTGCCAGGTTCCACAAGTAGAAGTTTTTTGCAACTTTATTTCTCTCCAGGCAATCCTTTTATAAGTAAATGTTGGATTTTCACAGTTTGAATCAGTTCTACATTCTGCTTTATAAAGATTTAATTTTAGTTTTGCCTTGCTCCCAGGTTTTTCAAACGGACCCCCATCTTTGCAGTATTTACATTCAGTATTTGGTATTTTGCAACACCCACCCTTACATTTAGAATCAAAAAGGTCTCCGTACTCTTTTAAATCTATATTACATGATTTTTTGATATTCTTGCAAACTTCGTCAGAACTTAGTTTTACATTCGGATTAGCTCTTTCAAAAAATGGTCGTTGCTTAAAGTTACATCCAATTCCCATGTTTGGATTTGAAGGAGATTTACCTCCAAGGCAATTAATTAAAAATTGAGCATATCCTCCACAATTCGACCCTAACAAATCCCAAACAGAATCATAATTCATTGATAATTCATTTGAGATACAGTACATATCACTAGTAAATTGACAAGAAGGATATGTATCCGGAATTATTACATTTTCACACTCTTCTCGATTTCTTTCAGTATTATCCTCATTAAACATTAATCTAGCTTTACCTGCTAGGGGGCAGTTAGAACTATCATCAGGACGCCCTACATCTTCGGCCACATAAGTATTCTCAGATCCACATGGTTGTATTCTTAAGAAAGCATGTTTTCCAAAAGGCACTGGTAGATTATAATTTGTCAGAGGTTCAACACAAAGTCTGACTGATGGGATATTTGGCTCACATTTTACATTCTCTTCCTCACATATTCCACTCCCACACTGACCTTGACTTGTATCAATTAAGTTTCCACAGTTATTAAGGAAGTTCGTCCAATCGTAACCTTGTGCTGGAACAGGCCATTCCAATTCTCTTTGATTATCTGGAGAGAGCATATAATTTGGCTTATCAATGTGAAAAACCATATAAATTAATAGACTGAATAAAAACACGAGAGTCAAAACTCCGAAGATTTTAATAAAATTAAGTCTCCTCTTTTTCAACATCTAGATAATTAACTTTGTCCTCTTTATAAATTTAGTTTTGATATAAAAGATGGTTAAATTATAGTCTTTACGAGTGTAGAAAACAACTAATGATTATATGGATGATGGGTATGCCCGGACCCGGATTTAAACGCCGAAGGCAGGAATCGAACCTGCATATCCGTGAGGAAACTTGCTCTCCAAGCAAGCGGGCTACCACTGCCCAACTCCGGCTTGCAGATGATTAGAATGAAGGGATTTTAAGGGTTGCGATTAAGCATTATTGTTTTAGAAAGATTTTTAATTTAACCCTGGATGGAACTACCATGCTGGAAGAGAATATCGAGTATATTGAAGGGTTGAAGAGATTTGGTGTGCGACTCGGCCTTGAAAAAATAACTGAACTAATGGAGGCATTGGAAAATCCGCATAAAGATTTCAGGAGCATCCATATAGCAGGAACCAATGGAAAGGGAAGCACTAGTTCTATGATCTCCTCCATATTAAAGGAGTCCGGGCTTAAAACCGGGTTGTACCTAAGCCCGTATGTTGAAAAGTTCAATGAAAGAATACAGATAAATGGAGAGATGATATCTGATGAGGAACTGGAATCCTTGATTGTTGAATTAAAAGAAGTTGTTGATAGTAATAATATTGATGTTACTTTCTTTGAATTTATTACTGCTTTGGCCTTTATGCACTTTTCCAGGCAGAAAGTCGATATTGCTGTTGTTGAGGTTGGAATGGGAGGCAGGCTGGATGCCACTAATGTTATCATCCCTGAATTTTCTGTCATCACCAATATAGGTTTAGACCATGAAAAGTGGCTTGGAATGACCAAATTGGAAATAGCAGGAGAGAAAGCAGGGATTATCAAGCCAGGAGTTCCTTGTATCACTGCTGAGATAGATGAGGAAATAACGAATTATTTCCATAAAATTTGCAAGGAGAACGGAAGCGAATTAATCTTTGTTGATGAGGTCATTAGTGCAGAGTCTGTTGAGAGCAACCTAGATTTTCAGAGATTCAAGACTTCCGGATTGGTTGATAGTGAGTTTAAGACTAAATTACTAGGAAAGCATCAGATTAGAAATGCTTTGCTTGCCATTGCTGTTTGCAGGCAAATGGATATTGGCGAGGGCATCATAAGAAATGGCCTTGAAAAAGCAATAATCAGGGGCAGGTTAGAAGTTGTCAGTAAAAATCCTCTGATAATATTAGATGGCGCCCACAACATTGCTGGAATGGAAGTTTTGGTTGAATTTGTTAAGGGTATTGGGAATAGGAAGGCCCTTATTCTTGGCATGTCTAATGATAAACCCGCTGATGAGATGAGCCGGATGATTACACCTTTATTTGAGAATATTATTGTTACGGAGGGCAGGTTCAAGCCAATGCCTGCCGAAGAGCTGGCAGAAGTTGTCAGAAATCATAATGAGAATATCATTGTTGAGAAAGATGTTGGCAGAGCAATAGAGCTGGCAAAGAAAATGGCTCCTGAAGGCACAATTTTAGTCGCAGGCTCTTTGTATCTAGTCTCCAATGTCCTGGCCGTATTAGTTCATCACCATAATAATTTAAAACCTCTTTAATCAAGATATGATATGAGACATGTGAAAGAGGCGGATCCTGAAGTGCATGGGCATATGCAGGCAGAACTGGAAAGGCAGAAGAACGTCTTGAATATGATTCCTTCGGAGAATTATGTTTCCCCTGCTGTGCTTGAAGCTTGTGGTTCAGTCTTAATGAATAAATATTCTGAAGGTTATCCTTTCAAGAGATACTATCAAGGGAACAGACATGTTGATGAGATAGAGAAATTGGCAATCGATAGAGCTAAGAAATTATTTGGGGCAGAACATGCTAATGTGCAACCTTTATCTGGGAGTCCTGCAAATGCTGCTGTATTTCTTGCCTTTTTGAAACCAGGGGATAAGTTTCTTGGATTAGACTTGGCCTGTGGTGGACATTTAACTCATGGAAGCTCAGTTAATTTTTCAGGGAAGATATATCAGCAGGTTTCTTATGGAGTTGATAAGGAAACAGAATTACTTGATTATGATAAGATACGCGAGATTGCTTTGCAGGAAAAACCGAAGATGATTATTTCCGGCCTTACGGCTTATCCAAGACAGATTGATTTCAGAAAGTTTCAAGATATCGCAGAAGAAGTTGGTGCTATACATCTTGCAGATATTTCGCATATTGCAGGTTTAGTTGCTTCCGGCGTTATACCGGGGCCATTTCCATTTACAGATATTGTTTCTACAACCACTCATAAGACTTTGAGAGGACCTCGCGGAGGATTGATAATGTGTAAGGAAAAGTACGCGAAAGATATTGATAAGGCTGTTTTCCCTGGAATGCAGGGAGGACCTCACAATAATAATACCGCAGGTAAGGCGATTGCATTTCAGGAAGCCTTGAAGCCAGAATTTAAAGAATATAGTTCTCAAATTGTAAGGAATGCCAAGGCTCTTGCTGATAGTTTAATGAAAGAAGGAATTAAGTTGGTTACAAATGGAACCGACAATCATTTATTGTTGATAGATTTGCGTCCTTTTGGAATTGGTCTCGGACGCGAGGTTGCAGTTGCTTTGGAAGAAGCTGGTATCTGTGGTAATGCTAATTCAGTTCCTTACGATGAATCAACGCCATTTAAGCCAAGTGGATTGCGACTGGGAACTCCTGTTCTTACGACTAGGGGCATGAAAGAAAAAGAAATGGAACAAGTTGGAAAGTGGATTGCTGATGTTATAAAAGATTATAAAAATGACGAGTTAAAAAGAATAATTAATCTTGAGATTGGAGCGTTGTGTCAGCTTTATCCATTCTATTAATTCTGTCTTAAATTATCTAAGAATTCTAATCCTTGATTGATTGCTTTATAGATATTAACTTCTAGCCATCCTCCCTTTTCTATAGACTGTAATTTGTTGTATTGAATCCATAAAGGCTGGGTTTCCCAAGAACTTCTAGAGCCTAATTCTCCTGAATAGTCTGTGCATACAAATAGTCTCATCATGTGCTATTTCTGATTCATTCTTGCGAAACATATGAAATCTGTAGGATAAACTTTTGAAGGATTAGCCTCCAACCCTGTTTCTTCCCAAAGTTCTCTTATTACTGTATCCATCGAATTTTCTCTACCTATTATTTCGGTTCTTCCGTTTTTTTCTGCGTAGACTATTTCAGATTTTCCCCCAGGTAATCCGAGAATTCTATTTTTATGATTCGATTTAAGTCCATGCTTTACCATAAGGATTTCTCTTTGCTTTCCAATTCGGTCAATTAACATTGCCGAAGTAGGGATTGGATCAAGTGGACCTGTGCAACTCATCTATAGGCTTGAAAAATGTTGTTTATAAGATTATATGCTAATGAAATTAGAGGTGTTTATTACGCAGAAAACTGGGAAGAAGTTGTTGATCTTGTTGAGAGGAATGGATTTTAAATTTCCATATCAAAAATTTTGCATATTTCTTCAGTGATTTCTTCTCTTGTTCTTTCGCCGTTGATTATGAATATCTTTCTGTCTTTTAACATTTCTTTAGCTTTTAGATAATTTTCTCTTAACTTTCTTATGAAATCTATACTTGCTTCAAATTTATGTTCTTTTCCTCTAATTGAAATATCTTCTTTTTTCATTCTTCTTATGGCTTCTTCTGGAGAGATATCTACTATGAACACTATATCTGGGTCTGGGAGAGAGTTTTGTTTGTCTATCAATTGTTGCATGTTTAATCCTTGTGCAGTCTGATAAGCTATTGTAGATAATTTATATCTGTCAGACAAGACGAAATGGCCTTTTTCTAAGTTAGGAATCACCATTTCTTCTGCCATCTGTTTTCTATCTATTATGAACAAGTCCGCAAGTTTTTCTGCTTGTGAGTAAGGATCAGAATCTTGATGTAAAATATCTCGGATATTCATATTTTTGTAAGGATTTCTTGTTAAAATTATATGGTTGTATTTGCTTTTATTGAAAATGTGCTCTACAAGATTTCTTATCTGCGTGCTTTTTCCGCAACCGTCAATTCCTTCAAATGCGATGAAGATTCCATTTTTATTTACTTTTAGAGATTGAGGTCTTTTCTTATATGTGGAAAATGAGAAGTCCAGATTTTCTCCTTTTTTTTCCTCTCTTTTCGTTTCGAGCCAGTCTTCTCCTTTTATTTCTGGGAAACTGGCATCCCCTTTAAAGCTTCTGTGGATATGCGTTATTTCCAGCTTGTCTGCTAAGGGCATTGCCTGCTGATAGATTTGCTGGCCGCCGATTATGAATGCCTTGTCAGATGATTCGTATGCTTTTTGAATTGCTTCCTGCAAAGAATGGGCTATTAAAGTTTCTGGATTTGTTTGATAATTAGCATTGCTTGTGATTACGATATTTTTCCTTCCTGGAAGAGGCTTGCCCAAAGCTTGAAGGATTGATTCGTAGGTATTTCTGCCCATGATTACAGGGTTTCCGAAGGTTAGTTCTTTGAATCTCTTCAAGTCTTCTTTGATGTGCCATGGCAACTGGTTTTTGCTTCCTATTACGTTGTTCTTTGCCACGCCCGCGATGATAATTAGTTCTTTTTTATTTTCCGGCATGAATGTATTTTAGGAGGGGATTATTTAAGGATTATTGTGGGAGAGGTTGGGGCAATGGCTATTCAATTTTGAGAGATTGCCCTGCTTTTTGTTTATTTTTTAGAAAGAAAAAATTAGAGGATTTTTTTTATTTTTTATTAGATTTCTTGTTTTTTATTAAAAAAATAAGCCACATTATTAATCCAAATGCTATCCCTGACCAAACCCCTAATTGAAAACCGAAGAATAAAAGTTCGGATAGTGTATATAGCCCTTCATCTAGTGCTCCGAAAAAGACCATCATAAGAAAATAAAATATCATCATGGGAAATCCAAACCCTAATATGCTCTTCTGCATTATCTTCCAAAAAGAAATTTTTGTTTCCTTAGCCATTATTAATTTAATAAACCAAAACTTAAAAACTTATCTTTTATAAAAATGCTATGGAAAAAGATAGACAGTTTGAATGGATGAATAGTTCTTTTGCATTTATGAATATTGAAATGCCTTTACTTGGTGAAGTCCAAGCATTAGGTGAATTGGATATTGAATTAATTGAAGAATTTTCAAACATAAAGATTAATCCAATATTGGAAGAAGATTTGAAAAGAAAACGCCGATATTTGCTTCTTTCTAAACTCTGGGTTTTAGGGGCTTATGAATTAATCAGGTTTCTAAATGACTTAAATAAAAAAAGGAATTTCTTAGAAGATGAAAATAAAACAAAACTTAAGGAGATTTTAACGATCTTCTCAAAAGTTAGGGTTCCATTAGCAAAATTTCAAAAATCTGGTGGAGACAAAACATTGTATGATGGGGTAGCAGATTCTTTTATTAATCCTGATAAAGGGGTTGGGTGGAAAATTTATTCTCATGAAAAAAAGGAACTTAAGGAAGAAATTTTTTATCGTAATGATTTAGGAAATTCATTATTAGATTTACTAAAAGAAATGAGAAAAAATATTGAAAAAAATGCCTCAAATAAATAGAAAAATTTGGCCCTTAATAAGCTGGAAAATGAGGTTTTCAGATAATGTTTCCTGGAAATTTATCTCTTGCCGGTAGAATGAAACCCGCCTTCACCCCTTTGGGTTTCTGTAAGCTCTTGGGTTTCTGTAAATATTGCCTGATGAACCGGCGTTAAAATCCCTTGGGCAATCCTGTCGTGCTTTTCTATCTTGTAAGGGTTTTTAGTTGTGTTTATTAATACTATACAAACTTCTCCTCTGTAATCAGAATCTATGATTCCTGCGACTTTATGGATTCCTTTCATTGCCATGCCAGAGCGGTCTTCTATTCTGACGTAATAGCCAATTGGAATCTCAAACGCGATGCCTGTTGATACTTTTGTTGTTTCTCCTGGCTGCAGAGTTATATCCTGCAGGGAATAGATGTCGAAGCCTGCTGCTTCTGCAGTTGCATGGATTGGGATTTTAGCTTCAGGGTTAAGCTTTTTGATTTTTATCTCTAATTTTGACATAAAAATAATTTGGGAGGGAATTATATAAATCTTTATAAACGAATGAAAGGAATCTTTTTTATGGGCATTTTGGGAAAAATAGCTGAAAGAATTCCTGTAAGATGCAGAAGCTTTGATGATTTTGCAAGTCAGACAGGAAGGCTTGATTCTGATTATGCTTTTTCAGCTGTTGGATATATAAAGGTAGATCCTCCTTGTAAGAGATACTGATAGCGTGATAGACTTTTCTTATGGTGTTAGACTTAGGGCTTCAAGCCCTGACAAAAGGCCGATATTATATAGGGAGGAATTGGGACTTAGTTCTGCTGATGCTTTTGGTTTTGAGAAAAGCTCTGAAGTTTGTTCAGCACGTAATCAAATTGCAGATAGGCAGCTTGAAACTGCGAGATTTCTTCATAGGCCTCTTGATGGCCTTCCTATTGATTTTGAATAAATAGTGCAATAATCTTTATAAAATCCTGATTTTAGGAAGTAGGATGAATGGAAAAGAGGCCAGTTTAGAGAGGCATCCTGAATATCAATACTTAGATTTACTTCAGGAAATTCTTGATAAAGGAGTGAAGCAGACTGATAAAGGGACTGGAGTTGTCACATACAGCTTGTTTGGAAAGCAGATTAGATTTGATTTGGCTAAAGGATTTCCTTTGCTGACTACTAAAAGAGTTTATTGGAAAGGGGTTTTGCATGAGTTGTTCTGGTTTATGAAAGGGATGACGAATATCAAATATCTTGTTGATAATAACGTTCACATCTGGGATGATTATCCTTACAAACTTTATAGGAAATTAGTTGAAAAGGGCGAAGCTAAGGAGATAACAAAAGAGGAATTTATAGATAAAATAAAAAATGATAATGAGTTTGCTGAGAAACATGGAACTCTCAAGTATATTTATGGAGAGATGTGGAGGAATTGGCCTGCAAAAGATGGGAGGACAATTGACCAGTTGAAATGGGTTATGAATGAAATAGTTGAAGATCCTGACTGCCATAATGCGATAGTCAACTCATGGGACCCACAATATCTTTACAGGATGGCAAAGCCGGATGAGGCTCTGCGTTTTCCCATATGCCATAATATGTATCAGGTAAGTGTTAGAGATGGTAAGTTGTCTTTGCAGTTATATCAGAGAAGCTGTGACGCTTTTCTTGGAGTGCCTTTTAATATTGCTTCGTATGCTTTGCTTGCTCAGATTCTCGCGCATCTTTGCGGTTATGAGCCCGGAGAATTTATTCATACCTATGGAGATATACATATCTATGAGAATCATTTTGAACAAGTTAAGGAACAATTGAAAAGAGAGCCAAAAGAATTTCCGATGGTTAAGATAAGTGCTGAAGCGACAACTTTGGAGAATATTAAGCCAGAGCATGTTACTCTTGAGAATTATAATCCCCAAGAAACGATTAAGGCTCCATTGACGGTTGCGGGCGGATTTGTTGAGAAGAAATCCTAAAAAATCGTGGATTAGCTAAATAAGATTTTGCGCCCTTAATTCCGGAAGAATTATTTTTAAGTTTGGAACTAACCATCCTCTTTCATCAAACTTCGTTAATTCTTCGAAATCATACCATCCGAATGCAGAGTGATTTGCTTTTTCTTTATCCTGTATGACCGGCTCTCCTGAAATTAGGTCGGTCAAATACATTGCTACTCTGAAATCCCCTTCAGGGCTTTGGGTATCATAAATTCCAAATAATTCGCGAGGTTTTACTGTTATTCCAAGTTCTTCAAAGTTCTCTCTTACTACACAGTCATATAGAGATTCCCGCTTTTTCTCTTTCCTCCCGGAGGCTCGATTCTGACTGGTTCATGTTTGCTGTTATGGATGGTTAGAAGCCTGTTCTCTCTTATTGTAAGGGCCGCAGACATGTTGGGTTGCATAATTTGCTTGAAGGCTTAAGGTATATAAGATTAATTGTGATTATTAGAATTATTCTTTCATCTCAATTTTGATTTGAACAGATCTTGGAATTTTTAAGTGCATTATTGGATGCAGAACACGGTCTTCGGCTGGTAGGTCAATTATTCTTTTGTGAACTCTCATTTCAAATCTGTCGAATGTTGCTGTGCCATCTCCGCAGGGAGATTTTCTAGTTGTTACTTTCATCTTCTTTGTTGGCAAAGGTATTGGACCTCGCATCAAAACTCCTGATTTGTCAGCAATTTCTTTTATCATTCCGATTATCTCATTTAGGGCTTTAATGTCTATACTGTTTAGTTTTATTCTAACTCTTGCCATCTTGTTTAGAGAAAAAGTTGGTTTTTAAAGATTTGCACTGCAAATCTTAGATTATTAATTCTAAATTCCTCAAACAAAAGTGATAAAAAATTCATAAAATAGCAACATATATAAAATTGGATTGGGTTTTATATCAATAATAAAGAGGATAAATGGCAGTAGAAGGGATTTTTTTTGAGCTAAGTATAATCATAATTGTGGCAGTAGCTGCAGCGGCAGTTGTGAAAATTTTGAGGCAACCTTTACTTATTGGTTATATTGTTACTGGAATTTTAGTGGGTTCTTCTTTTCTTAACCTTACACGATCTTTTGAGACAATAGAAATATTTTCACAATTAGGAATCACTTTTCTTCTTTTTATAGTTGGTTTGAATTTAAATCCTAGAGTTATTAAAGAAGTTGGAAAGGTTTCTCTGGTTACTGGAATTGGACAAGTTGCATTTACTTCTATTTTAGGATTTGGAATAGCCCAGGCACTTGGATTTTCAACGTCAACTTCTCTTTATGTTTCTCTTGCTTTTACTTTTAGTAGCACGATTATTATTGCTAAACTTTTGTCTGATAAGAAGGATCTTGATACTCTATATGGCAAAATTTCTATAGGGTTCTTAATAGTTCAGGACTTTGTCGCGATAATAATTCTGATGGCGGTTTCTTCATATTCAAATCAAACTCCCTTTTTACAACAAATACTTCCAGTTTTTCTTAAAGGAATTTTGCTTATTGCAGGCCTATTTTTTATAGGGATTTACATTCTTCCTCCATTTACAAGAAAGATTGCAAGCTCAAATGAGTTTTTACTTCTCTTCTCTGTAGGTTGGTGTTTTGGTATTGCCTCTTTATTTCAGTACTTTGGCTTTTCAATGGAAATGGGTGCTTTGCTTGCTGGAATTGCTCTTTCCCTCTCTCCCTATAGATATGAAATCGCATCTAAAATGAGTCCCTTGAGAGACTTTTTCGTTATTCTTTTCTTTATCTGGCTTGGTTCTCAAATGATTTTGAGTGATTTGTCTGCATACTTAATTCCTTTAATTGTTTTCTCATTATTCATCCTTATAGGAAACCCATTTGTTGTGATGGTTATTATGGGTCTAATGGGATATACGAAGAGAAACAGCTTCCTTTGCGGATTAACTGTCGCTCAGATAAGTGAGTTTTCATTTATCTTAATTGCTTTAGGCGTTGGTTTGGGACATATTCCTCCAGAGATTCTGTCTTTTGCAATTGCCGTTGGCATGATTACAATAGCAGGGTCAACTTATTTCATAAAATATAATGAGCAACTCTATCATCTTCTTGCCAAACCTTTGAGCATTTTTGAAAGGAAGGGGAAAAAAATAGACCATCTTTCTCCAAATAGCAAGAATGATTATCAAATAATTCTCTTTGGGTATAATCGTATTGGATTTAGTCTTTTGAAATCCTTCAAGAAATCTGGAAAGAAATATCTTATAATAGATTATAATCCTGCTGTTATTTCAGATCTTGCCGCAAGAGGAATAAATTGCATGTATGGGGATGCCCATGACATAGCTCTTTTGGATGAACTAAATTTAGATAATTTAGAACTTGTTGTTTCGACTATTCCTGCTAAGCATGTAAATTTGGGAATTTTGGGAAGATTGAGAAGAAAAAAGATTCCCTTTATTGCTACATCCCATTCTATAGATGACAGTTTTGACTTATATCGGGCTGGGGCTGCGTATGTTATAATGCCTCATTTCTTGGGAGGGGACCATATTTCCCATTTGCTTGAGAAATATAATTTCGATACTAAGAAATTATTTGATGAGGGTAAACATCACGTAAGAGATTTGAATGAAAGAACTTTAGAAGGGCATACACATCCTAAGAAGGATGATTTTGGGGAGTGATTATTTTTCTGGCTTAGGCACAGGTATTGATGAATCATCACTATTAAATAAATTTATTATCGTATCAATTATTCTAAGAATTAATTCCAATAATGCTATGAGTATGAGGTAATAAAGCAAGCTATTGAAAAAGCCTGGAAGTTCTGTAAGGAATGAGGCTATTCTATTGATTGAAAAGAAGTTTGGACTTAGCAGAGATATCGTCAGCATTGTGAATGGAAAGAGCTTTGCTAAATCTTTAGATAAATCTTCAGAATAGTAAGATAGAATTCTTACTGCTGCTACTATCGATGCGGCAATTGTGATGATTTGACTTGCTGCTTTTCCTTCTGATAAAATGAGGATTATTAATGCAAGAGTTGCGAACCAGAAGAAAATAAGAAAGGGTAGAATAATTATATATTCAACTATGTTAAGTAATGCAGCAACGGACTTATTCATTAAGGGATGGGTTGTTCTGTTGTATCTACTTAAGTTTAAGGCTAGCAAATCTTTTTTAGACAAATTTCTGTAAAAGTGCCACGTGAATATAGCATAGATTACTATTAACAGGGAAAAGACAAGAAGATTGATGAGGGGTTGGTAGTTTGCAGGAATTATAGAAATAAATTGATTATAACCTTCAATAAATCCCGCTTGTATTGCCTCCAAACTCATAGTAGTGTTAGGTTTATAATCTTTATAAAGGTTTTTCGCAGATGTTTTATTTATTAATTTTTTGTTGTCTCTTTTAACTGGTCTTTTGGATTGGAAAAGTTTAAAAACGCCATAGTTTTATGCGATAAATCCAAGGAGGTAAAAATCTTATGGCATATAAAGAAGAAGACTTCGAAGACGATAAATCCACTGACGAAGACGATAGTGATGACGACGATGACGAAAAAGACGAAAAAGACAAAGACGAAGACGAAGATTAAGGCGGTTCAGTGTAATTTTTGTTGATTTTATTTTTTATTTACCTTTATTTTTTGCTTGTTTGTGGGGCAATTAATTTAAATAACTGATTTACTCATAGATTATATGATTGATATAAAATTTGTTAGGGAGAATCCTGAAATTGTAAAGGAAAACATTAAGAAGAAGTTTCAGGACAAGAAAATAAAACTTGTTGATGAGGTTATTAAGAAAGATTCTTTATGGAGAAAGCTTAAAGGTGAGAATGATTCTTTAAGGGCTGAAAGGAATACTATCTCTAAGGAGATAAGCGAGGCTAAGAAGAAGGGAAATGATGTTAAATCATTATTGAAGAAAGCAAAGGAAATTCCTGAAATGATTGCTAAGAACGATGAGAAAGCAGGAAAATTGCAGGAAGAAATAAAGCAAGGACTTATAGAGATTCCAAATATAATCTATAAAGACGTTCCAATTGGAAAAAGTGATAAAGAAAATAAGATTAGGGAAGTGATTGGAAAGCCACCTAAGTTCGATTTTCCAATAAAAAATCATATTGAACTTGGAGAGCTGAATGGATGGCTTGATTTTAACGCTTCTGCAGACCTTTCTGGAAACGGATTTTATGTTCTTAAGGGAGATTTAGCTTTGCTGAATCAAGCATTGATAAGTTATGCAAGAGATTTTATGACTGGAAAAGGTTATTTGTATATTGAGCCTCCTTTGATGATTCGTTCTGATGTATTAAAGGGAGTTTGGACAAAGGCGGAGATTGATGTCATGTCTTATAAGATTGAAGGAGAGGATTTGTACTTAATTGCTACATCTGAACATCCCTTGATTGGAATGTATATGGGAAAGATGTTAAATCATAAGGATTTACCTATCAAATTAACTGCATATTCAATGTGTTTTAGAAGAGAAGTTGGAAGTCATGGAATAAATGAAAAGGGACTTTATAGGACTCATCAGTTTAACAAGCAGGAAATGGTTGTTATCTGCAAGCCTGAAGATTCATGGAAGTATTATGATGAATTATTAAAGTTGTCAAAGGAATTGTTCAAGAAGTTGGAACTTCCTATCAGAGAGAATGAATCTTGTTCTGGAGACTTAAGTGATTTGAAGGCGAGAGGGGCTGATTTGGAAATTTGGCGACCTATAGATAAGACATACAATGAAATTACTTCAGTAACTAACATGACTGATGCACAGGCAAGGTTGTTGGGAATTAAGTTTGTTGACAAAGATAATGAAAAGAAATTTGTTCATACTTTGAATAATACTGCTATTGCTACTTCAAGAGCATTAGTTGGAATTTTAGAGAATAATCAACAGAAAGATGGGAGTATAAAGATTCCTAAAGTTTTACAGCCGTATATGGGTAAGAAAGTTATTGGCGGGAAGAAGTAGATTCATAAGTTATAAATAGACTATTTTTCTAGATGTTTTATGGAATATACCAAAGGAAGTGAAATTAGGAAATCTGACTATCCCATTCATGATTTAATCTTAGATAGATGGAGTCCAAGAGCCATGAGTGGAGACTCTATTAGCCAGGATGAGTTAATGAGATTATTTGAGGCTGCAAGATGGGCGCCCTCTTCATCAAATATACAACCATGGAGATTTGTTTATGCGCACAAGGATGGAGAATATTGGGATAAATTTTTTGGATTATTAAGTGAGTTCAATCAGACGTGGTGTAATAATGCGGGCGTACTTGCAGTGTTATTAGCTAAAAAAACTGATGATAATGGAAAAGAAAATAGAAATCATCTGTCTGATGCAGGAGCGGCGTGGGAGAATTTAGCTTTGCAAGGTTCGAGCATGGGTTTAGTTGTTCATGGAATGGCTGGATACAATGTTGAGAAAGCTAGAGAAGAATTAAAAATTCCTGAAGATTATGATATTGTTCACATGATTGCTATTGGAAAACCTGCAGATAAAGAAGTATTGCATGAAAGAATGCAAAAGTCTGAGAATCCGGGGGCTAGCACGAGAAAACTAGTAGGTGAATTTGTTTTTGAAGGCGAGTTTAAGGAATAAGATTATAAATTAAGGTTTCTATGGGTTAGAATGAAAAAGAAGAAGATTAATTGGAAAGTTTTAATTTTCAGCTTTCTCGCAGTAATTGTAGTTTCGCTTTTCGGAGCTTTATTCACAGGCTCTGTCAAATCAGGGTGGTATGATTCTGTCAGGCCTAACATAGCTCCTCCTAATTGGTTGTTCGGACCAGTTTGGGCAGTGTTATATATTTTAATTGCGATATCTCTATATTTGGCATTGGTCAATAGTAAGAAGGATAGCAGATGGAAAGTTGGAATTGTTTTTGCGGTTAATTTAATTGCCAATGGCTTATGGAGTTATCTATTTTTTGGACTCCATCAGGTATTGTTTGCATTTTCAGATTTAATCTTAATTTGGGCGACTATAATTGTTATGATTATTTATACATGGAAGATAGATAGAAAGGCAGCTTATTTATTGATTCCATATTTTCTGTGGGTTAGTTTTGCAGGTGTTTTGAATTACCTGGTTTATCTGAGTGTTTAATAAAAGAAAGATAAATAAAAATTAAATCAAAAATAAACTATTTATCTCTTGCTGTACCAGCTTCCTAGAAGCCAGTAGTTAGATGCTAGTGCTATATGCAATAAGAAAGCAGGCCATTGGCTGCCTCCGATATTTGCCCAGCTTATTGTTGTTGTCAATCCGGCTATTACTAAAATTATCATTGGAATCCAAACAATTTGTTTAAGTTTCCATCTTGTTAAGATTGCAATTCCTGAACCTATTTCAGCGATTATTAATATCCACGCGAAAAATGTAGATGCTGGGAATCCTAATGTTCCAAGGAATCCTGCTACTGCAGATGGTCTCATTATGAATAGTTTCATTAAACCTGGAAGCAACATAACTAATCCAAGTAGGACTAGGTTTACAGTCATTATATATTTTTTATTTTCTTTCATTTTTTATCCTCCTTTCAGTTCTAATTGTTAAATTTTTTAATATTTCTTGATAAAAATTCAGTTCATCAGTCTATTTATTATTACAAGTATAGTGCCAATAAATGTGAATAAGATTACAATCCATCCAGTTATTGCGGCGACTGGGCTTGGGATATAAGGAATACTATCATTTAATGTTCCTCCAGTAGTCATGCTAAATCCTACTGCGAGTGAGACTAGAATTCCTGCAACCCAGAGAATAAAAGTCATAAAACTCTGCAAGGTTAATCCTCTTCTGCTTTCGTTTATCATTGTACTTTAGAAGAAATTTTTCTATTTAAACCTTATGGATAATATCTATGGTCGTAGTAGCCAACGTATCTTGGTTGATAATAATAGGAATTTGACCTATAAGCAGGATAATAGCTTGAATAGGATGGGTTGTATCCCCAGTAGTTATTTACCCTCTGATAATTTGAGGAATAGCTTGATGATTTGTAATAATAAGAGGATTCATATGGCGTATCCTTTTTTATTTCAACAGTTCTTCCCCATGGACTTTCATTAATTCTCTTTTCATAGGTTGAATAACTAGGATAATTTGAATAATATCCATATGCTGAAACAGCTGGAGCTATTGCCAATAAGAGGATAACCGCAAGTGCGAATCCTGTAAAGAATTTTGTTTTTTGCATGTTAAATCTTGGATTAGTTACTATTTAAAGATTTCGACAAAAATATTGAGGTCAGGCTTAAGTCTCCTGTTGAAAACCTTGACAAGCAAAAGTTATATGATTTGGTTGAAAAGGATATCAAGGCTTTTCCAGATTACGAATATGAAATTGTTGAAGGCGATTTAGAAGCTCCAAAGAGAAGTCTGGGCACACATGGACTATACTTAAGAATAAACGGAATTTTGGAAGGTGAAGAAGACAGCTATTTTTATTATATAGATTACACGCCTGAAAACGAAAATTATACAATAACAGGAACTACTTTCTCGCTTAATGCTATTCCTTCAGAAGTCGAAGATAAGGCCTGGGATATTGTGAAAGACAAGAATGAAGTCAAGTCTTTTCTTAGAAAGCACCCCTTTTCGAGTAAAATTTATAGAAGAGAGGCAAGCGATGGAAACATTCAAAAAATAGAAAATAATTATATTCGTCTTATAATAGACTCAGGAAAAGATGTAGATCTCCCTGAGCATCCAAGACTTTCTTTAATCATTGATCTTGAAAACAATTCCATAATAAATCAGAATGTTCTTGGTGCTAAAAATAGCCCTTAGCAAGATTTAAAAATCAAATCTTTCTATGAAGATTATGCCTTGGTAGTTAAGTGGCTATAACACTGGCCTGTCGGGAGATTAAAAACCTCGCAGAGCGCCGGAGTCCCGGGTTCGATTCCCGGTCAGGGCGTATTTAAACTTTTCTTTGTATAATTTTAGAGTAATAACTAATAGAATTATTTACTTTCTTTTTTTAGAAACAAATCTTGTTCTGGCGAATGCGACAAGTAAATACATTCCTCCAACCAATCCAAGAAAGATTACTGTTGCTAGAACAGGAGCATCTCTACCGAAACCAATAACTGCACCTGTAATTCTTGAAATAAATCCTGGTTGATTTTCCTGAGTGTTTGCGTTGTTTTCAATGGTACAAGATTCTGATTCTGCAGGCTTGTCTTTTAGATTAGCGTAACAATAACTTATTTCTGGAGAGCATGTTCTTGTCCTTATTCCTTGTCCGCTTTCATCTAAACTACATGGAGTCCAATCCTCACACGACCATCCGGTTGTACAACTGCTTCCACTGCTATGTCCACCATTTTTAAGAGGAATTATTTCTTGAGGAATATTTTCCGGGATTTGTTGAGGTCTTTCTCCAATTTTATAAGTTCCTGCTCCTGGTATTCTTACTGCCACTGCGCTTTGATTTATTGGTGTCAGAAGTTCACATTCGATACATAAATTATCGTTTTTTATAATTACAGGATTGTTAAAAGTTTCATTGATATTTTTGAATAAAATTATTGCTTTTCTATCTAACCCTGGAGCAATAGATGACTTAATTTCTATATGATTTAAAGAAATATTAACTGCCTCGATTCCTGAATTTCCAGTTCCAGTTATAGGCTCTATGAATCTAATTTCTCCTGCATCTCTTTTTATCACAGCATATAATCCATTTTCAGGAAGAGAATATTTCCTCACGCCCTGACTGATTAAAGTGATATTTGACTCTGGGCTTGAGTGTAGAAGGTTCAAAGTTTGACCTGTTATACCTCCAATCTTGTTGCTTATTAACTTGTTTCCGTTTTGCATTATTGTTCCGGATTCAAGGCCAGCATCAAATTCAAAAGCATCTGAAGCCTGAACAATATGGTTGCTCTTGAAGGCGTTATCTATGCTCTGCCCATATATTACGAAGGCTGGAGAGTCGTCTCCAGTATTCTTTATCTTGTTATCAGATAACTCATTTTTTCCGGATGTTGATAGGTATATTGCAGGAGACATAAAGCCAGATGTTGAAATTCTATTATTCACTATTGAACTTTTTGTAACGCTGTTAAGATAAATCACTGTGCTTCGGTCTCCAGATGTTGAAAGACCATTGTTTTTCATATTTATATTTTTAGAATTTATTATTGAAATGGTATTTGTATCATCTCTTGAGGATTCTATGCTATTTCCTATAAGAGATACAAAATTTGTATCTGTCAGACTTACGATGTTGATTCCTGAAGAACTTGATTTTATTGCATTGTTCATAATAGCTATATTCTTTCCATTTTCGATATTTATTGCAGGAAGGTTTTCAGGCTGGTTTAGTTGTACAATTCCACAATTCTTAATTGCTAAAAGGTCGTTTCCTGAAGAAGTTACCGCACTTCCAGGAGAACTTGTTGCGAATATTATTGAGTGATGATTACAGTCCAAGAGAACCTTGTTTGAAGTTATTTCAAAACAAGTCGACTCGCTATAAACTGTTGAATTTAAGACATATATCCCTGGTTCGGATAGAATCTTACAATCGTTTATTACACCTTCAGACATTTCTTCTATTATTTCTTCTGTATTGAGACTCATTGAATCTAATTTGAAACCTTTGATATAGGTGGATGTACTTATCAGATTGTCTTGATCATATATTTCTATTTTTCCTGTAAATACGGATTTTTTATTACTTGTCGATTTTTCTTGATTTGGGATTGTAGGGATTATATTATTTTCTAATAAAATTTTATCATCTATCTTTATTCCATTAGAAATCATTTTTATTATTGTAGAAGGAGAGTCCTCATAAGAATCGGACGATAAGCCTGTTATAGGTGTAGCAGTTATACTTGGGGGAGAGACATCAGAAACTGGATTTTTAATGCTTGTGCTTAAATCCTTGCCTAAGGTTATTCCTGAAAAGAAAAGTGTGAAAATAGCTAACATTGTCCAAATTTGTCTTGTATTCATAAAAAGGGATATATTCTCCTATTTATATAGGTTTTTATTAGTCGAGAATTTGCTTATCTGGCTAGGTTTTTTCTCTGAAAACGAAAGTCTCTTCTGCCTTCATGCCCTCTTGAGTCTCTTCTTGGACTTTTATCATTTCCTCTGCTATAACTTCTGTTTTTAGATTTTCTTGGACTTCTATCATTTTTCCTCATAGATCCTCCTGAATTGCCTCTTCTTGGAAAGCCTCGGCTATTACCCCTACTATTTCCTCTTCCTCCCTGTCTAAAACCTTGTCGGTCTTTAAACAGAGGATTAAGTCTTTCTACCTCTGGCGTTTCTTTCTTTAATATTTTCAGAGAGTCATCTTTTAGGACATTTCTGAAATTATCATAATCTCTGTCTGAAAGAATTGTTACAGCAATTCCATTTTTTCCTGCTCTGGCTGTTCTTCCGACTCTGTGAATGTATTCTTCTGATGTTTTTGGAGAATCATAATTGTATATATGGGTTACATCTTTAATGTCTAAACCTCTTGCAGCCACATCTGTACAGACAAGAATATCTGCTCTTCCTTTATGAAATTCTTCCATAATTCTATTTCTTTTATTTTGTTCTAAACCTCCGTGAATTGCGTGGGCATCCATGTCAAATCTTTTGAGATTCATTGCCAAAGAGTCTACATTTCTTCTGGTGTTGCAAAAGACCATTACAATTCCTGCTTTTTCCTGCTTTAATAAGTGAACTAGAAGAGAGAATTTTTGATTGGCACCTACATCATAATAATATTGTTGGAGCTTTGAAGAGTCTACATATTGCTCTACTGTTATCTGAACTGGTTCTTTCATGTATTTCTTTGAGATTCTAAGAACATCCTGAGAGGTTGTTGCCGAAAAAAGAAGAGTTTGTCTTTCTTTTGAACATTGACTTATTATTCTTTCAACATCTGGAAGAAAGCCCATATCTACCATTCTGTCCGCTTCATCTAGGACAAGTATTTTTACTCTCGATAAATTTAAGGTTTTTCTTTGTAAATGGTCTAAAATTCTTCCAGGAGTTCCAATTATTACTTCTGCTCTTCTTATGCCTCTTATCTGATTGTCAAAACCAACTCCCCCATAGATTTCTTGGACTATTAGACCCATATTTTTGGCGAAAACTCTCATAACTTTAGATATTTGGTCAGCAAGTTCTCTTGTAGGAGTTAATACAATTGCTTGTATTCCTTTCCCAGGAATAGATTTTTCTATAATTCCTGATGCGAATGCGAGAGTTTTTCCTGAACCTGTTGCAGCATTTCCTATAACATCTCTGCCTTTCAGGACTAGCGGAATAGTTTTTTTCTGTATTTCACTTGGTTCTTTAAATCTTAGCTCTTCGAGTACTTCTACGACTTTCTTATTCAACCCAAGTTCTTCAAATTTATTCATTTTACTTATAGAAACAAAGCCTTTCCCTTACGTTTCGTATATAAGCGTCGAATTGATGGTTTTTAAAGGTGTGGGTATCAGGAAGTTTTAAATATCCTGTTTTATCACGTTATTTATGAATAAGATTGCAATTGCGATTACAGTTGTTGTTTTGTTAGTTCTGATTTTGATAGGCAATAATTTTATAACTGGTAATGTTGTTCAGAATGGTATGGCTGAAAAAAAAGTAGTTCTTGAAACAAACCAGGGAGAAATTATCATTCAGTTGTATGGCGATATGCCTGTAACGACAAGTAATTTTGAGAAACTTGTTTCTTCTGGATTTTATGATAATACTAAGTTTCATAGAGTTATTGATGGATTTATGATTCAAGGTGGAGATCCTCAGGGAACTGGAATGGGCGGACCTGGATATAAAATTCAGGATGAATTTACCCACATAGGTGGAAATAAAAACGATAGAGGTACAATATCTATGGCTAATGCTGGGCCAAATACTGGAGGAAGCCAATTTTTTATTAATGTGGTAGATAATAATTTCTTAGATGGCAAACATCCAGCCTTTGGAAAAGTTATTGAGGGGATGGATATTGTTGATAAGATTTCTAAAATGGATGTCGATGGAAATGATAGACCTGTTGAAGATGTGATTATTTTGAAGGCGAGTTTACAATAGATTTTTCTGTGTTGTTCTTATTTTCATATAGCCAGTTGAAGCAAAGTGTCAATTGTGGATGAATCTTTTCATCTTGATTTATGAGGAATTTTGCATCTTCCATATTTAAGAATTCACCACTTTCAACTTCTCCATCTGTGAAATTTAATCCTCCTTCTGCAAAAGCTAAAAAAAGTTCTATAAATCTTTTGTGCCCGTTCGTGATAAATTGTAATTCTGCTACTTTTTCGACATTTACTGACAATCCTAGTTCTTCTCTTAATTCTCTTCTTGCGGCTTCTTCATATGTTTCCCCTGATTGTACGTGTCCTCCTGCCGAAGTGCAATAATACCCTGGAAGAAATTTCTTTTTTTCTGAACGTTTTTGAAAATAGACCTCTTTAGTTTTAGGGTTTATTAGCATGATATGAACTATTCTATGGGTTAATTTTTTTTCATAAATCTCTTCTTGTGAAACTTTTCCCATTACTTCATCTAAATCATCAACCACATCCATATACTCAACCATTTGTTTTTTAATATTGTCTAATATTAATATTTATGGACAACATTTAAATATTCGTTTTCCTCTTTTTGTTTATGGGAAGAGAGAGGTGGAAATCAAGGACTACATTCTTGTTCGCCGCAATTGGAAGCGCTGTTGGACTTGGAAATTTATGGAGATTTCCATATATAACTTATAAATATGGCGGTGGAGCTTTTCTTATACCTTACATTATTGCGTTGCTTTTGATTGGGATACCCTTGCTTCTGTTGGAATTTGCATTAGGACAGAAATTTCAAAAAGGTGCTGTAAAATCTCTTGAGGCAATTCATCCTAAGCTTGGAGGTGCGGGAGTATTAGCTTTGCTCTCGGGTTTTGTTATTGTAACTTATTATGTTGCAATTATGGCTTGGTCTTTAGTTTATTTTATTTATTCATTTAACAAAGATTTGCCTTGGAAAGGCAATGCACATGATTTCTTTTTTAATAATGTATTAGGTTCTACAGGTAGTGTTTCACATATTGGAAGTGTCAATTGGACTTTGCTTATAGCCTTATTTTTTGTATGGGTTGCCATATATTTTATAATTAGAAAAGGTGTTCTTAGCGTTGGAAAGGTTGTGGCAATTACTGTACCACTACCAATAGTACTTTTAGCAATATTGTTGATAAGAGGAATTACACTTCCCGGCGCATTAGATGGAATGATGGCTTTCATACGGCCTGATTTTGGAGCATTAATGAATCCAGAAATTTGGCTTGCTGCAATTTCTCAAGTATTTTTTAGTTTTAGTCTAGGATTTGGAGTTATGATTGCCTATGCGAGTTTTAACAATAAAAGTCAGAATGTTTCTGGAGATTCTTATATAACTGGTTTTGCTGATGCAGCCATAAGTTTCTTTGCAGGATTTGTTGTGTTTTCAATTTTAGGATATATGGCTTTTGCAAGTGGGTTGGCTATAAGTGACGTTGTAGCCTCTGGGCCAGGATTGGCGTTTGTCGTATTTCCTGAAGCTCTGACTTTGTTACCTTGGGCATGGCTTTTCTCGGCGCTTTTTTTCCTTACTCTTCTTTCATTAGGCATCGATTCTGCATTTTCAATTGTTGAGGCAATTAACACAACTATAGGTGACAGGTATAAGAAACCAAATAGGCCAAAGATTGCATTTTTTACATGTTTGGCATGTTTCTTGATTGGAATTCTCTTTGTTACAGGGGCAGGGTTGTACCTTTTAGATATAGTGGATCATTTTATTATTAATTATGGATTGGCTACGGCCGGATTATTAGAATGTATTGCGGTAGGTTGGGTATACGGGGCTAAGAACTTAAGAGAGTTTGTTAATGGTACTTGTGGTTGTAACTTGGGTGTGTGGTGGGATTATGCAATTAAGTTTGTAATTCCTATCGCCCTAATATTCTTGATAGGATTTCAGCTTTATACGGATATAACTGTTCCATATGAGGGGTATCCTGCTTGGGCTTTGGCAATTGGCTGGGCTTCTTTCCTTATTCCTCTTGCTATTTCAGTAGCCTATTCTTTGTGGAGTAAGAAGTAGAGATAACTTTATAAAGTGTCATTTTGTTGTTTTTGGGTGTGTTGGATAAGCAGGTTTCTGTCTTGTTTGCACTAAGAACTGAATGGAGGACATTTGAAATGGGAGCGAAAATCTACGTAGGTAATTTACCCTACAGCTTTGGAGACAAAGAGCTTAGCGAAGCTTTTGCGTCTTTTGGCGAGATAACGGAAGCCGTAGTCGTTAAAGACAGGTATTCTGGAAGATCTAAAGGTTTTGGTTTTGTTACCTTTGCAGACGAATCTGCTGCTAGTAAAGCAGTTGAAGCGATGAATGGCAAAGAAATTGACGGACGAGAACTAAAGGTCAACGAAGCAAAGCCTAGAGAGTAATAAAACAAAACTTTATTTTTTTTATTTTTTATAAAATTTACAAAAGACATTTAAACGACCCTTCATAAAACGAAGGATGAACAGATTAGAATTTGATTCTTCAGGAAAATTGATAGGTATTGATAGTAAAATTGTTTTCAAAGAGACTGAAGAGCAAAAGAGGGGTGATTTGAGAACATCTGATTCTCTTGAATTTTTGAAAGAGGTTGGTTTTGAAAATATCTTTGATAAACCTTATTGGAGTTTATATGAGACAGGTAAAGAACTTTCTGCATTGAAGTTTTCTAATGGCAAGACTCAAGAGGACGTTGTCAAAGAGATTGTTGAATTGATAAAAGATGGGAAGAAAATTGTTTTTCTTCATGGGGTTTGTGGAACAGGAAAGAGTGCTATCGCATTAAATATTGCTAGGGCATTAGGAAGAGCGTCTATAGTTGTACCTATAAAGAGTTTGCAAAGACAATACGAAGAAGAATACATGGGTAAGAAATATGTCGTTAAACCAAACGGAAAAAGAATGAAAATTGCAATGATTACAGGAAGGGAAAATCATGATTCTATAATTTTTCCAGGAAAGTCGTGTGCATATCCTTTCCTTCCAGATACTATAAAAATTACTGATAAAAACTCTGAAAGACTTGAGGAGTTTTATCTTGAAAATCCATTTATTTCGAGCAAAGATATTCCCTTGATAAAAGGGATGAAAAGAATTTCGATAGCTCCATCCAATCCTTATTGGAGTCCTATTCTTCCTGCTGAAATGGATTTACATTATTTGAAGGATGCAAAAAAGAGAAGATATACTGGAATGTGGGATAAAGATTTTGTTTTTTATCATAGAAAGTCGGGGTGTAGTTATTATGACCAATACCTTTCTTATATCGATGCGGATGTAATTATTTTTAATTCTGCAAAATACCTTGCCGAAACAGCCCTTGGAAGAAAACCTAAAACAGATGTTGAGATTATAGATGAGGCTGATGAATTTTTAGATAGTTTGTCAAATAATATTGAAATTAACTTTGGTCGATTATCAAGTGCTTTGAGGAATCTTATTCCTGATAGCGAACAAGCAAAGAGATCTATAAAAAAAATTATTGAGTTGATTAGTTTAGAAGAAACTAATAAAAGAGTACTAGGAATTAACGAAGACAAGGTTTTTCATATTGGTGAAACAAAAATAAAGGAGATTCTCCAAGTGTTTGTGGGCGATAAAGAATTAGAGGCTGAAATTGAAATTGATGAACTAAATTATTCTAATATTGCATTAGAAGCGGCCAGAAATTTCAAGGAATCATGGGAAGAGACATATTTAACTTATAGGAAAGATGAAGAATCCCTTTGCGCGGTATTAGTCACTACAGACTTGTCAAAAAAATTCAGGGAAATAGTTGATGGAAATAAAGCCGTTGTTCTAATGTCAGGAACACTACATTCAGAAAGTGTTTTAAAAAATATTTTTGGAATAGAAGATTTTGTTAATGTTGAAGCAGAGACTTTAAATCAGGGAGCTATTGAGATTTATAGAACTGGAAAGGAATTTGATTGTAGTTACAAAAGCTTAAGCTCCGGAAATAAATCTAGAGAGGATTACTTGAAGGTTTTGTCTGAAATTGTAAAAAAAGCAGAAAAGCCTGCACTAGTTCATGTCAATGCGTTTATTGATCTTCCTAGTAGTGATGAAATTATGGTCTTAGGTATTAATAATCTGGTTTCTAGAAGCAATTTGAAAGAACTGCAATTCGAGGATAAAACTGGAAAATTAGTTTCAAAGTTTAAATCTGGAATGGTAGAGGTTTTATTTAGCACCAAGTGTTCTAGGGGAATTGATTTTCCTGGAAATATGTGTAAATCAGTTATATTTACAAAATATCCTAATCCAAATGTAAAGGACCCCTTTTGGAAAATATTGCAAAAAACACACCCTAATTATTTCTGGGATTTTTATAAAGACAAAGCCAGAAGGGAATTTTTACAGAGGATTTATCGGGCTGTTCGCTCGAAAGATGATCATGTTTACGTTTTATCTCCAGATATGAGGGTAATAGATGCAGTAAGAGAGCTCCAGCTTAGCTGGAAATAGATTTATAAAAAACTTTTTCCTTGCAATTCAATGAGAAAGAGATGGTTTGTTATTCCAGTTGTTTTATTTTTAGTTATTGGTAGTATTTTGTTTTTTCCTAGATTTTATGCTGAAGACAGTCCGGTTTTGACAGTGTTTAATACATTAGGAAATAATAATAGTGATAACCCTGGAGGCTCTGGGAGTAATGGGGGAGGAGGTGGCAGTTCTAGCGGAAGTGGAAGTTTCGGAGGGTCTGGAGGTAATGGAGGAGGCTCGGGAGGTTCCGGAGGTGGCTCTGGAGGATGCATAGAAGGAATTATACCTCATGCTGTGAAGAACCTTAGATTTGATGAAGAGTGCATGGAATTTCAGGATAATTTGTGTATAAACAAAAGGATTGAATGTATCTTTGACGTATACAATTTAGATTATAGTATTGCTGGAGATTTTGGTTTTAATCTTTATGTGATAGAGAAAAATGGAAATTCCGGTAATGCCTTTGATAGTGTTTATATTGAAAAATTCATTGCTACAAGGGATAATGTGGAGATGAGTAATTCATTTAATATCCTCGGAGAGGGTGCAGGGAAAAATTTGGATTGTGTTTATGCCAGCCAAAAAATTCCTGAAAGGGTGTGCTAAAATTTAAATAGTGTTTCTTCTTTTTTATTCTATGAATAAGATTTGGATTTGGGTTATAGTTATTTTTGTGATTGCCACAGGAGTATTTTATTTTTCAGGAAGTAGCGGAAATTATGATATTTTTGCGCAGTGCCTGACAGATTCAGGAGCTAAGATGTACGGCGCTTACTGGTGTCCGCATTGCTTAGACCAGAAGAAGATGTTCGGAGGCAGCTGGGAAAAAGTGACTTATATTGAATGCTCGCTCCCTAACGCTGCAGGCCAGACAGCTGAATGTAGCGCTGCAGGAATACAGGGATATCCGACATGGGAGTTTGGCGACGGAAGCAGGATCAGCGGGACACTGACTCTGGAAAGACTGAGTGATATAACTAATTGCCCTGTATCTGAATAAGATTTATAACCAGGTCAGACGGCTTATTCCAAGGGCCTGTAGTATAGTGGTAGAACATCAGCTTCGCAAGTTGGAGATCCGAGTTCGATTCTCGGCAGGTCCATTGATGAAAAAGTTATAAACATCCTTTTCGTTCTTTTAATATGATTAGATTCAATAGAAAATTAGATTCTATAGATAAGATACACTTGTTTATATCTGTAATTATTATTCTCAGCTTAGTATTTGCAATTATTGTTTCTATCCTAAACGCGAATTGGTATGTTCTTTTTATTAGTATTTCTGCTTTTTTTCTTGCATTATCTCCGACTTTATTTGAATGGAAATATAAAATAGATATTCCAGAAGAACTTGAAATCGCAATCGCCATTTTTGTATATGCCTCTTTGTTTTTGGGAGAGGTTCAGGGATACTACACTAAATTTTGGTGGTGGGATGCTGTTTTGCATACCGCTTCTGGAATAGCCCTTGGTTTTATCGGTTTTATCATTCTTTTCGTTTTATATAAAGGGAATAAGATTGCAGCTAAACCTTTTCTTCTGGTTATGTTTTCATTCTGTTTCTCAGTAGCCCTTGGTACGTTGTGGGAAATATTTGAATTTTCCATGGACATTTGGTTGGGTACAAATCTTCAAAAATCAGGGCTGGTAGACACAATGTCTGATTTAATCGTTAATTCTATAAGTGCATTGTTTGCATCTGTTGTTGGATATATTTATCTAAAGGGAAGAAAAACGCATATTATGGAGTATGCTATTGAAAGATTTGTGAGAAATAATCCTGAATTGTTTAATCCTTCCGCAAGAAATCCTTGGCTTTCAAGCCAATGAATGAATTGCGGTAATTATTTCTACTAAAATAAATATAAAACAGGGAGAGCAAGTTGCTACTCCCTGAACAACATTTGTAGTGGTAGCTTTCTCTCGTAAATAAACTTTGTGGAGC
>DANJ01000010.1 GCA_002497285.1 Candidatus Pacearchaeota archaeon UBA92 | reverse complement strand
CAAAGTTTATTTACGAGAGAAAGCTACCACTACAAATGTTGTTCAGGGAGTAGCAACTTGCTCTCCCTGTTTTATATTTATTTTAGTAGAAATAATTACCGCAATTCATTCATTGGCTTGAAAGCCAAGGATTTCTTGCGGAAGGATTAATAAACTTTAGGGGCTATACCTTGTCATCGTCCTTGGAAAAGGCATTGTATCTTTAATATTGTCCAAACCACAAATCCAAGAAATTACTCTTTCAACACCCATCCCATATCCTCCATGAGGCACACTTCCATATTTTCTAGTATCAAAATAGAATTCATACTTACTTGGATCCTCTCCTTGCGCTTTCAAATTCTTCTTCAACTTATCTATATTTTCCTCTCTCTCTGAAGCTCCAACAATTTCTCCATATCCTTCAGGAGCAATCATATCAAATCCTAAAACAACTTTCGGATTCTTAGGATCTTCTTTCATATAAAATGCTTTAACCACTTTAGGATATCTTGTAACAATTATAGGAGTATCATAAAGATTAGATAATTTATCTTCTTCAATAGTTCTCAAATCCTTGCCCCAAGAAATTTTCATCTTTGCCTTATCATCTAAAATTTTTAAAACTTCATCATATGTTAATCTCGGAAAACTTTTCTTCAAAACAGGTTCAAATTTCTTAACATCTCTTTCTAATATTTTCAATTCTTCCTTATTCTTATCTAAAACTTTTGCAACAATTTCTTTAATTGCTTCTTCGGCATCATCTTGCAAATATTCAAAATTTTCCCAGGCTGCTTCCATTTCTGCATGCCAAAACTCTGTCAAGTGTCTGCTTGTCTTCGATTTTTCAGCTCTAAAACTAGGTTGGATAGTAAATATCTTCTCTAAAGAAAATATTCCTGGCTCTGCATGTAACTGCCAAGTCTGAGCCAAATACAAAGGCTTGCCAAAATAATCCACCTTAAACAATGTCGCTCCCCCTTCTGCTTGCATTCCTAAAATACTAGGGCTATGATATTCGTAAAATCCCTTTTTGTGCCAATGATCTCTTAACGCAGATAGAACTGTATCTCTAATTTTCAAAATAGAAGTCATCTTCCTACTTCTAATCCATAAATGTCTTCTGTCTCCTAACAATTCCTCGTTTAAATCCTTATTAATTGGAAAATCTTCACTCTTTCCGACAATCTCTAATTTCTCAGCATGTATTTCGTATCCAGAGGGAGCTCTCTTATCTCCTTTTATTGTTCCCCATACTTTAATAGATGCCTCGATTTGTAATTTGTCAATCTCATTCCACTGTTTTTCAAAATCCTTTTTCTCAAAAACACATTGAATTACCTCCGACGAATCTCTAAGAACAATAAACTTCAGCGCATTGCTTCCTCTCTCCCTATGCACCCAACCACGCACTGCTACTCCTCCCTTACCCTTTTTCATAGCCTCTTTTATTGAGATAAATTCTGGTTTCATTTTTCTAATTTAATATGCACCTCTTTTAATTGTTGATCTTTAACGACATCTGGAGCTCCCATAACAAGATCCTGTGCATTCTTATTCTTCGGAAATGCAATCATCTCTCTTATGCTCGGCTCTCCTGTTATTACCATCAAAATTCTGTCAATTCCAGGAGCAATTCCTCCATGGGGCGGAGCACCATATTTGAAAGCCTCAAGCATGTGCGAAAAGTATTTCTTGTCCTCATCTTTGAATCCAATCAAGTCAAATATTTTCTCCTGCGTTTCAGAATCATGAATCCTTATGCTTCCTCCTCCAACTTCAAAACCATTTAAAACAAGATCATGTTGATAGGCCTTAGCTTTCCCAGCATCCTTCTTATTAAGTAATTTCAAGTCCTCTTTTTTTGGCATTGTAAACATGTGATGCATCGGTGCATAATGCCCATTTTCCATTTTTTCTTCAAATAAAGGAAAATCAACAACCCAACAAAAAGCGAGTTCATCTTTGTCTTTCTTATTTTTCCTCAAATCAGGCTTGTCTGTGTCATATTTTTTCATAGCCTCATGATAACTCAATCTTGGAAAAGGAGTCTTGAATTTCTTTCCAGGAAAAAGCTTCTTTACCATTTCAGTAAATAGTCTTTCTGTAATCTGAAGAATGTCTTCTTGTTCAACAAAACTCATTTCCATGTCCAATTGATAAAACTCGCCAGGACTTCTATCTGCCCTTGCATCCTCATCTCTGAAACAAGGGGCAATTTGAAAATACCTATCAAAACCAGAAAGCATCAACAATTGTTTATATTGCTGAGGACTCTGAGGCAAAGCATAAAACTTTCCCGGATGAATTCTGCTTGGCACAATAAAGTCCCTTGCCCCTTCAGGCGTGGATTTAGTCAATATTGGCGTCGTAATTTCAATAAAACCTTCTTTATCAAGAAAATCTCTAATAAACTTGACCGCCTTATGCCTTACAATTATGTTGCTTTGCATCCTTTCAGTCCTTAAATCCAAATACCTGTACTTAAGTCTAAGGTCTTCTGCATTTTCTTTCTTTATATCAAAAGGCAAAGGCAAAGATTTAGAATAAATATCCAATTTATCCGCAGATACTTCTATGTCTCCAGTCTCTAATTTACCATTATTTGATTTTCTCTCAACAACTTTTCCAGAAACCCTCATACAAGACTCCAAACTAATATCCTTCAATATCATCTTATCGATCTCTCCTTCACTCAAGACAATCTGAGTCTTTCCGTATCTATCTCTTAAATCCAAGAACCATATTTTTCCAAAGTTCCTAATAGAATCAACCCATCCAGACAAAACTACTTTCTTTCCAACATCTTTTTTTCTCAATTCTCCACAAGTATGACTTCTTAACATTCAATTGTCAGGAATAATAGATTTTTAAGGATTCCTATAACAAGACTTTAATATGTGTAAAAATAAATATTTACATGAAACCTCCCTTCAAATTCGAAATACTCGCCAAAGACAAACATTCCAGAGCAAGAACAGGCATTATTCATACTAAACATGGAAAGTTAGAAACACCCTATTTAGTCCCTGTCGCGACAAGAGGGTTCATAATCGCACTGACAAAAAAAGAGATAAACCAGCTCAAGATTCCGGCAATGCTTTCCAATACCTATCATTTACATTTCATGCCTCCAGGAGATAAAGAGATAAAGAAACTTGGTGGATTACACAGAGTAATGCAATTTCCAAGGGTTTTATTCACAGACTCTGGAGGATTCCAAGCTCTATCTTTAGGAATAGGAAGAGTAAGAAATATGAAAAAAATAGGTTTCTTCCATGAAAGAAAAGACATAGATGAAAAAGACAAAAAAGAAAGTTTTGCAGAGATGACTGAAAAAGGAATAATCTTCAAATCAACTTATGATGAAAGGATAAGTAGATTTATGGGTCCAAGGGAATCTATGGAAATTCAGAGTAATTTAGGTTCAGACATAATAATGGCCTTCGACCAATGCAATTGCGCAGGCGATACGAAAAAAGAAACCGAAGAAGCAATGTTAAGAAGCCACAAATGGGAATTAGAATCCCTAAAATACCACAACAAAGATCAAATGCTTTACGGAATAGTCCATGGCGGAGCATTCAAAGATTTAAGAATAAAATCAGCCAAATTTATTTCCGAATTACCCTTCGATGGAATTGCTGTAGGTGGCTCCTGGGGAAAAACTAACAAAGATTTGTATAAAGTTCTAAGCTGGATAATGCCCTTGCTTCCAGAAGAAAAACCAAGACATTTATTGGGAAGTGGATGGGTAGAAGATATATTCAATGCCGTAGAACAAGGCATAGACACATTCGACTGCGTAGAAACAAGCAGAATTGCAAGACACAGACACTTATACATTTCCCCAAAATCAGGAGGAAATATAAAAAACAAATTCAAAATAAAAGTAAATCAATCAAATTTTAATTCAAACAAAAAAATAGATCCCATTTGCCAATGCCCGACATGCAAAAAATATACAAGAAAACAATTGTACACGATTTTATTAAAAGACAAAAGAGAATACTATAAACATGCGACAGTTCATAACATTGGATTCATGCTCCAATTAACTAAAGATATTAGAGAATCCATAAAGCAAGGAAATTTCCAAAAACTAAAGAAACGATGGATAAAAGAATTATAACTGTATTCTTGAAAACAAATAGCTCCCAATAAAAGCAAGTATTAAAGACAAAATTAACAAAACACCTAAATCAAGTCCGATACCAAAATGACTTGCTCCGGTCAAAGCTCCTCGCAAGCCGTCAACACCATAAGAAAGAGGATTAAATCTTGCAACGATGTCTAAAGCTTTAGGCAATCCATCCAAAGGATATAATGCTCCAGATAAGAAGAAGAGGGGCATTATGAAAAAATTAAGAATTATAGGAAATGCCTGCATGTCTTCCATGTGTGATGCAATAGCTGAACCTAAAGCTGTAAAGAAGAATCCAATTAAAAACAAGAAAAGCAAAGCCACTGGCAACATAATCAAACTTGTAGGCCTAAAGCCAGCTATAAAACATACGGCGAAAACTAATAATCCTTGAAATATAGCTACGGTTGAGCCACCTAAAATTTTTCCTAAAATAATTTCAAACCTTGAAACAGGAGCAACAAGAGTTTCCTTCAAAAATCCTATCTGCCTGTCCCATATTATTTCCATTGCTGAAAAAGTTGCCGTAAACAGAACAGTCATAGCAATTACTCCGGGAGCTAAAAACTGTAAATAATCTCCCCCTCCAGCTTTAGCATAAATAGGTCCGAATCCGAATCCCAGTGCTAATAAAAACAAAATCGGCTGTCCAAGAGAGCCAAGCATTCTCCATCTTGTTCGAGTATATCTCTTCAATTGTCTTAACCATAAAACATAAGTTGCTTTCATGTTAAAATTACTCCAATTTTTAAAATTTTAATCATCTATTCCCCCACGATTTAGCCATTGCCCTAACTCTATCAATTGCTCCGCCGGCTTCTTTTCTTATTGTGTGTCCAGTTAAATTCAAAAATGCATCTTCTATAGTTTTTGCCTTAGCATGTTTCTTAATTTTATCAGGAGTTCCTCTGAAAAGTATCTTGCCGTAATCAATTATTGCAACATGGTTCGCATACCTCTCGGCTTCATCCATATTGTGCGTTGTAAAGAATACAGTCATTCCTTCTTTTTTATTTAATTCTTTTATATAATTCCAAATATGGTTTCTTGTCTGTGGATCCAATCCAATAGTCGGCTCATCTAAAAATAAAATCTTAGGATGGTGTATTAAGCCTCTGGCAATTTCAAGTCTTCTCTTCATTCCTCCAGAAAATGTTTTAACATAACTATCTTTTCTATCAAGTAAACCTACAAAGTCCAATAACTTCTCAATTTTTTCCTTTCTGCCCTTTTTATCAATTCCATAAAGCAAACTGTGAAAATACATATTCTCATAAGCACTCAACTCATTATCTAAACTCGGGTCTTGAAAAACAATTCCAAAAGACTTTCTAACTTTAAACTGATCTTTCGTAGGATTCAAACCATTAACTTTCATACTTCCAGAAGTTGGCTTCAAAAGAGTTGTAAGCATTTTGATTGTTGTAGTCTTTCCAGCCCCGTTAGGTCCTAGAAATGCAAAAATATCTCTTTTATTGACGTGGAAACTCAAATCATCTACTGCAGTTAACTTTCCATATTTTTTTACAAGATTCTCAACATCAATTATTTTTTCTACTTTCATAAAACCTTAAAGAATAGACCTATTTTAAAACCTTATGAATTTCTTCAAAAGGTAAATTTTGAATGGCTACAAGAAAATCATCTCAAGATTTTCTTGATGATCTCCATGGCCTTTTTAGCATCCAACTTTCCCTTAAATTTAGCCATTACTAAGCCCATATATGCATTTTCTCTCATTCCTGGTTTTTCTTTAACAATTTTTCTAATCTCCTCTTCAATCTCATCATGACTCGCTTTCTCAATTTTTACAGCATCGACAAAACTCTTTCCTTCAATCAGCTTCTGCATAACCTCCTTAACATCTCCTTTATCTAAGTTTTCTGAATCAACTAGCTCCAAAATTTCCTCAAGTTTTCTTTCATTCAAAATATGTCTAACTTCCTCAAAACCTTTCTTCATTTTTGTTGCAATCTCACTAATCCAAAGAGTAATCATTTTAGCAATTAGATTAGCATCTTTATCATGAACTTTGATTAAAGTGAAAAATTCATCTGTAACGTCCTCGGCGATTATTAATTTAACCATTTCATCACTCAAACCCTTCTTCTTCAATTCCATTCTAATATCGCTTCTCAATTTAGGTAAATTCTTCCTAAGTTTGTCTAATTTTTCTTTTCCTATTTTCAATAACTCTAAATCTGTTTCAGGATACATTCTTGCCTTCCCAGGAATAGGACGAAGAAACTCACTGTTTCCATCTTCCTTAGCATTCCTAACTTCTCCCGATTTCTTTCCATCCTTAATCTCCTTAAGTTGTCTTTCAATTTCAAAATCAACCGTCTTTATCATCATCCTCGGATCCTGAAACCCCTTAATCTCAACTCTATCATGTCCTTTAATAGAAATATTAACATCCTGTCTTATTGTCCCAATTCCCCTCTTAACCTTACAAGCCCTCAAAATATCTCCAATCTTCAATGCACTCTCTTTAACCTGTTCTGCGTTTCTCATATCTGGAGCAGTAGCAATTTCAATCAAGGGTATTCCTAATCTATCCAGTCTGAATAAAGATTCTTTGTCCCCTCTTTTAATTAATCTGGCAGAATCCTCTTCTAAAGCAACAGATTCAATCTCAACTTTTCCAAAACTTGTATCTATAAATCCAGAATGTGCAATCAACACTGTCCTCTGAAATCCGCTTGTATTTGAACCATCAAGAACTATCTTTCTCATTACCTGTGTAACTGGATAAATTTCACAATTCAACAATAAAGCAACCTGTAAACAAATATCAAGTGCCTCCTCATTTGCGACCCTTGGAGGACTCTCATCTAATTCAACTAATGAAGTTGTATCTTTATATGCTTGATATTTAAAGTTCTTGTCCAACTCAGCTTCGTGTGCAACAGCAACATCTACTTCTCCAGTCTCACCAGCAACTGCATGCAATTTTCTTTCAACTAAATAATCAGGTTCATCACTTCTAAGAAAATTAGGGGCATCAGAAAATAATTTTCTCTTAGAATCCAATTGTTGATGTATTTCCAGCCCGGCCTTAAATCCAAGCTTTTTATAATCATAATCCATTAAATAAGATAAAGATGAGGGTTATTAAAATTTGCTAAACCCGATATCCCGCAGCCCTGAATTTCGGTAAAGCGTCTAAAAATCCTTGAGCAAGATGTCTTTGAGCCTCATAAATTTCTTCATAAGAAATCAGATTCCAAGGCTCAAGATGGCCATTTGGATTTAATACTGAAATAGGCAAAAATCCAATCTCTTCAACTAAGCTACCAAGATCTATTATTTTATCTCTCTCAGGATTTGCAGAAATAACTTTTTTTCCAGCTAATTTTTTCATAGCTCTCTTAAAGTCTTTTGAAGAATTTATTCTTAACTTATGAAAAAGCCTTAGGTATCCTTCTTTCGCATGAACAAAGCTACACCCAAGATCAAGATAAGTTATTCTCCCTCCATTTTCGTTCTCCTCAAAGGCATAATTCTGCCTCGTTCCAATAATATCTGAAATCAACAAAGCATTAAGGTAAGGTATATCTGCTTCTAAAGCCTGTTTCTCCCTAGGGTCATCTTCAACTCTTTTCGGATGATTTATAATTCGTGAAACAAAATAAAAATCTCTTCCAGAAGGATCTTTTCCATCATAATTTTCCCAACCTGAAAAATTAACATTTCTCTTTTTATTAATTAAAACATAAGTTTCTGGAACCTTAAGTCCAAGTCTTCTAGCAAGTTCAAAAGTCATAGCTTCATAAACTGGCTGATTATGGGCATTAAAATCTGAAGCTTCTCCATTTGAAAAATGTGTCCCATAACAATACTTAAAATATGCACTAAATTCTTCAGAGTAGTTACTAACTTGACAGGCTCCTCCAGGATTTCCACCTTTTCTTTTGCTTGTTATTTCAACTTTAGTCACATTTGAGCAGACTAGAAACGGCTTATAAACCTTTCCAATAGAAACCTTTATATTAAATCCAAGACTAATAAAAAAATGAAAAAGAAGGGTCAGACAGGAATTAGCTTTGCAACTGAATTAAAAAAACTAACTTCTCATCCGACTTTATCCGCGAAAGAAACATTTGGACAAAAATCTGCAGATGCATTAACAAAATGGGCAGGCTCATGGGTTTTCATCATTTTATTTTTCGTACTAATAATTCTCTGGATATCTGCAAATATTTATGCATGGATTAGCCAATGGGATCCATATCCATTTATTTTATTAAATTTGGCCCTCTCACTGTTAGCAGCAATACAAGCACCAGTAATACTTATGTCTCAAAACAGAGAAGCTCAAAAAGATAGAATCCGTTCAGAATATGATTACGCTGTAAATAGGAGAGCAGAAAGAGAAATTAATGAAATCCAAAACCAATTGGACAGGATTGAAAAAAAATTATTAAAAAGATAATCATTCACTCAAAAATTCACTAAATTCGCCAGCAAAATTCTCAAGCATCTTTTCCTTCTCCTTACCATTCCAGTTCCTATGTCCTAAAACCCAGCCTAGCTTAACAAACGCTGTTTCAGACAACATATCCTTCAAATATATAACTCCGGATTTCTCTATTTCTCTTCCAGTAGAATAAACCTTTGGATTTAAACTCCCATTGATAGTTTGAGCAGAGGCACAAATGAACATTCCAGACTTAATACAGGCCTTTATTTTTCCAATCCAATCAGAACTAACATGCCCCAATCCAGTCATTTCCAAAACCAAACCCTTGTACCCTTCATTTTTGTAATAATTCAATATTCCAGAATCCATGCCAGGATAGAACTTCACTAAGGCGACTTTATTGCTAAACTTATCATCCAATTCCAATTTTTCATTACCCTCCTTTCTTGCATTATACTCTTCTAAAAATTCAACCTTTTCTCCAATCTTCGCTATTGGTTTACAATTTATTGCCTTGAAAGTATCTCTTCTTGAAGTATGCATTTTCCTTACCTTTGTTCCTCGTAAAGCATAACAATAATTATCATTCTCTGTAGCATGACCTACAATAACAACTTCAGCACAATTACTCAAAACAAATTGCGCCGCACATTCTAAATTTAATTCTGCGTCCGAACTTCCTCTGTCAATACTCCTTTGAGAAAAAGTAAGTGCGACAGGCTTATTCAATCCTCTTAAAAAAAATGACAAAATAGAAGAGGTATAATGCAATGTGTCGCTTCCGTGAGTAATTATTATTCCTCTTACTTGCTTGTCATCCAACATCTTTTTCACTTCCTTGGAAATAGTCTTCCAGTGACTTGAATTCATATTTTCCGACAATTCCATAAAAGGACTATTAATCTTAATATCATATTTTTCAAATAATTTAGGATAAAATTTTGCAAATTCTTCTACATCAGTCAAAGCTCTTACCCCTCCAGTCCTCGCATCCAATTTGCTCGCAATCGTCCCTCCTGTAACAATTAATCCTATTTTTGGCTTTCCTTTTCCTGAAGGAATATCATATTTTACTTTCTCTCCCTTATACTTCCTTATCACCTTAACATCAAAAACATTTTCCTTCGGAATTCCTATATTATAACCTGATTCCAGCTTAACAAGGATAATGTCCTTGTCATAACTCTCTAAGATAGTCCCCTTTACTTCTCTCTTAGCCAATTTAATAGAAACGTAATCTCCTGCATCTGCCTTTATTTCCATACAATGTTAAAAAGAAAGAGCTATAAAAATATTCCTAAGGGCCTATTGCCCTGACAACAAGTGCACTCCCATCGACACAATCGTCCCATCTAGAAACATCAGAAGTTAAAAACTGCCATTTAAGATTCTTATACCTTATTGCCCTTCCAATAACTCTATCCTGTGTTGGATTCGGGTTAACGCAATTAACTGCCCGATATCCGTTTTGACCCAAGCCCTCACTAAATTTAGCATCGATACAGGGCTGTTTGGTATCTGCATTTGTACAAAACCAAGAGCCATAAATCTCTCCGCTATCCAATACTTCCTGCAAGCTATAATCTGTGCCATCTATAGTAATCTTAACATCATTAGCATCGTGCCATACAGTATGCTGGGCAGGATCCCAAAGAGCAAAAACAAAAACTGCCCCCGTCAAAACCAAAACAGAAGCAATAATTCCAATACCAACCCTCTTGTCAACATTAACCTCAAATTTCATAACTCACAGAAACAAATAGAATATTTAAATATTGAGTTTAGAAGCTTCCTGAAGAAGTACAGCAAATTCTAGTATTATAATTGTCAACATTTCTTGATTCCAAGTGAGCATTGCTCTCGCTTGCCAGAGAAACTATTTCCTTTTCATCCCCAACACATTCCGTATCCCTTGAAACACAGCTTAAATCTCCATAACATACAGGAATATCATAATTTCCTGAAAACGCGTCAGGCACTTCAGCATGTGAATTAAATGTTTTTATCAATCTTAAAATAACATTATCCTCGCTTCCCGCATTTCCCGAACACTGATGAGAATCTCCCCCATTTGTATCAAACATTTTTCCAAAGATTTCGTTATAACAAACCTTTACAGGATAAATACTCTCATCCCATAAAGCTCCATGAGTATTTTCATCTCCATACAATCTAAATATTACTTGACTATCGTCGCATACATTCCTTTCCTCTGAATTTGAGCCTCCGCCGTTTCCTCCTCTGCGCTCATAGGTCTTATCATTAATATAATCTATTGGTTCATCCTTAATCGGCTCTTTTACAATCGAATCACAGCTGACTAAATATCCCTCTGCATCATAGCATTTCTTATCCAGATTTGAGATAATTTTATTGTCCTCGGTGCTTTTAGACGAGCTAAACATATTGAAAAGTAAAAATGCAGAAACAATAAGAAGTAAAATTAAAAGAACTGCCAAAAAACCAATCAAGCCTTTATCTTTGCTATTCATTTTAATTAGCCACAATCTTGCAGCAAACAACACTTAATCCAGCACTTGCATTATATTCTTCATCATCTGTCAAGCAACCTTGTCCATCATCACTAGAAATAACATCAGAATCTGCAGGACTTCCTGTAGGGTCTGCTAAATAACATCCAGTCTTCTTGTAATCATTAACACATCCAAGCCCCCACTTCTCGTCAAATCCTCCTCCAATTCCTATACTCTCAATAGCATTAGCATCTCCTGAAGTAATAACTGGTTCTTCTCCAGCATTTCTAATTGCATAAGCACAATCCAGTTTTATGTCTAGTTCTCCAACACTATGTCCAAACACTTCTGGTTCGTTAGTGCCGTAAGCATAAACTGCAAACAGTCCTGCAAGCACAAATAAAGCGCCTAATATTCCAAAAAAGTATTTTTTCTCAATACTAACGTTAAATTCCATAGAGTTGTTGTCCTTTTAGAGTTTATAAACATTGTTATAGCCAAAAATGAATATATGCTGAGACAAACTAAGACTTATTATCCAAAAGATTTAAATATCTAAACGTATAATAATATTTAAACAGATTTACGTTAAAAACAAAATGGTAAGCATGACTATATCGGTTCCAGAAGACCTAAGAAAGAAAATGAATCAATTTCCAGAAATAAATTGGTCTGGCTTAGTCAGAAAAACATTGATAGAAAAGATAAATCATTTAGTATGGAAAGAAGAAACCCTAAAAGAATTAGAAAGGGAAGAAAGTTTTACTGATTGGACTGTTGAAATGGGAAGAAAAATGAAATCTGAAAGATTAAAAGAGCTGAAGAAAAAAGGAAATTTGTAAATGGAACTGGTTATAAATGCAAACATCTTATTTTCAATAGCAAACCCAAATTCAAAAACAAGAGAGATAATTTCAACTTTCCCAATAACCTTCTTCTCTCCACTATTTTCTTTAGATGAAATAAGAAAATATAAAGATGAAATAAAGAAAAAAGCAAATCTAAAAGATTTTGAATCTTTTATTAATATACTTAAAGAAAGAATAAACTTTATTGATATAAAAGAATATAAAGATGAAATAGAAAAATGCAAAAGATTAATCTCGGATGAAAAAGATGTAGAATATCTCGCCTTAGCAAAAAAGCTTAATCTTCCAATCTGGAGTAATGATAAATTATTGAAAAAGCAAGAAATTGTAAAAATAATTAACACTAAAGAATTGATTGAGTTGTTATAAGAATATTAATACCGATAATCCCCTTAATGCCTTCCCCTAAACACTTTCCTCAAATGAGGCGGCTTCCCAAGTTGCCACATAACTAATACCAAAACAATCAGCCCTATTACAACACATAGGGCAATCCAATAAGCCCATACAGGTAATCCCCTAATTATCTCCAAAACACTCCTATCTTCATCAGCACTATCTATAATC
>DANJ01000034.1 GCA_002497285.1 Candidatus Pacearchaeota archaeon UBA92 | reverse complement strand
AAAATCTATTCCGGACAAAGCCTTGAAATCTAAAGGTTTAAAAGACGACTTTAAGTGAGAGATTTATGGCAGAATTCAAATATAAAGAACTGATAAATGCAGGTGCTGAAATCACCCGAAAAGGAACAATAACCGATGGAAATATAGAATTTCCTGAATATTTAACACTGGCACGTGAGAGTGGATTTACTTTTTTCAAATATTATGCTAATGGATTATATGGCCTTCATTTTATTCAAATAGATGATAAAGCTTTCCACGAATTAGACAGGGAATTTCAACCATTCGAAGAAATAAATAGTTTGGATGAAATACTAGAAAGAATTTCCAAGGATACAAGAGCTACATAAACAAGTTATAAAATGAAATTAGAAGATTTACAGCAAGGAACTATTATTGCAACAAAAATATTTTCACCAACTGAGGTCTCAGATTTTGCAAGATTAACTCATGATACAAACCCCTTCCATCAAGGCGAAGATAAGATTGTTATGGGTGCACATATAGCAGCATATATAGAACAACAAATAGATATGCAAATGCCAGAAAGCAAAGATGAGTCAAAGGTAGTAGAAGTAAAAGTCATTTCAAATTTAAAGCCTGGAATACGTTCTGCATTAATTCATCTTTCAGGACAAAAATATTCACTCTTTAATCTTGAAACCCAAACAGATATAGCCAGAATAGAAAGAAAACCCATAGAATTCTCGAAATTAAAAAGAGGTTCAAATCCTAAGTTTATTGCAAGTTATTCTTTGAGATTAGAAGAACTAATTGAATTGAACAGACTAGTAGGAAGTCCTGAAACCACAAGATTAACTCATGCTTGTGCAGTTGCATTTACCCCTCCAACTATAGTCTACTGGCAAAATGCAGCAATAAAAAGACAAGAAGGATTTATTGGATTAATAAGATCAAGACAATTAAGAGAAGTAGATCCTGCAAATTTTGAGGTAAGAACTTACTCTCCGAAGAAAAAAAATCCAACAACCGTGAACGGAAATTTTCTTTACACTCTCCCAACTGAAATTTATACTAAAGGAAAATTAGCCTGTCTAGTAGAGTTACTTGTCTCAGCAATAAAACCAATACCTGTGGAAGCATTCGAATATGAGGGCAAAAGAGAAGTAAGTTGAAACTAATTCATAACTTTAAAATCAACCCTATACCTAAACCTGTAAGCTCCGATGTCCCCTGCTTTCTTTATCTTTAAAATCTTAATCTTCTTCCCTGCTTTCTTTGCCCTATTTACTATCAACTCTTTTAATTCATCCAAATTATCTTCCAGATAAAATCCATGATAATGTACTATTGTTCCTTTCTTAGAAACAGAAAAAGCAACATCTAGAAAATCATCTTTTAAATTAGGACGAGCCATCATAATGCGAGAAAATTTCTCATTTATTTTCTTCCCCTTTCCAATAGCCCTTCTTACATCTCCTTGAACAATTTCTACATTATTCAACTTGTTTCTTTTAACATTAATTTGGGCATACTTGCTACATTCTCTATTTATCTCTACACTTACAATCTTCTTCGCTTTGCTCAATTTAGCAATTACAATGGGATAAGGAGCAACACCTCCAAACATAACTAAAACATCCTCTCCTTTCTTAACTTTCTCGGCAATCTCTTTTCTGTCAGAACTAAGCCGAGGAGAAAAATAGCAGGTATCCACATTCAAACGAAATTCACATCCATTTTCCTTATACAAAGCTTCTTTTGTCCTATCTCCGGCAAGGAATTTCGTGGTTTGCTTTCTTAATCTTCCTTTGAATCCTCCAGTCTTCTCCAAAATTGTAGAAACACCTTTATGTTCCTTCAAAAATTGCAAGGCAATTTTCTTCTTCTCTCTAACTTTGACATTCCTGTCAAACTTTAATATAGCTACATTTCCAAGAATATCGATTCCGAGTTTCATACCCTGTGAAGCAAATCTTTATATATAAAACTCTCCTTTTTTTAAGAGAAAAGATGGTGAAAAAAATTATAGGTTACGTCCTTGCACTAATAGGTTTAGCAGGGTTTGCATTAACAATCCCTCAAGTAACCGAAACAGTTAAAATTTCTTTACCAGACCCCTTAACAGGAACAACCCTTACCTTTGTGAGCCTAGCACTTCTTTTAATCGGTGTATTTATTGTGGTTACGTCTGGAAGAGGCGGAAAACAAACTTTATCAGAAGTCCCAATTTTTAGAGGAAAACAGATTATAGGATATAGACAAGTTTAAAACAGAGTCCTCTGCATTCCCTTTTTCTTTCCTATAACTAATTTCTCCAATTGCTTTTCAACTCTCTCAAGAGAAAAGTCATGCATTTCAACTAAAATTTTTTTAATCTTCTCTTCATTTATCTTTGGAAATTTAATGCCATCCTTAGACACATTTGGTTTCTTAAAAATTTCAAAAACTTCCTGCCAATTAAAATCTAATTTTTCTTCAACTTCTTTAAAAATCTCAACAGGATATTTTTTCTGCTTTACAAGAGCGAGAGACTTTTTTGGCCCGAGCCCACTAATTCCTTTTGGATTAAAATCAGACCCCACCAAAATGGCAAGACAAATAAGCTGATCAGCATTTATATCTAAATGATTCAAAACTCTTTCATACTCAATCATTTCAGGATTTATATCTACAACTCCGCCCCTAGTTTTTCTCTTTCTTGCTAAAGTTAAGTTCTGTATCAACCTATTTCCCCCAACAACAAGAGCGTCATAATCCTGACTTCCAACAGCATAGGCATCCCCCCTCTTAACTAACTCTGCACATTGCATCTCTCCTTCTCCAGCTGCTTGATAAACAGCAATACCCATAGCTTCCAGAAGCTCCATGCTTTCTTCTATCATTCCCTCTTCTATCCTGACTGTTTGCTTAGCATACTTCCCAGCTTCAACAAAATCCCCTTTCAAAACAGCAGACTCATACCTATCCATAGCAATCTCCTTAGATTCTTTTCTTTTTTCAAGAGTTTTCCCTTTCAGAGCAGGAGATTCACCATCAAAAACATAAATCAACTTTATCCCCTCACTCAACAAAGAAATATTTCTATAAAACAATCCTGATAAATGACTGGTTATCCTTCCTTCCTTATCCATTAAAGGCGTTCCATCTGCCTGTCTTACAGAAGATAAAAACTGATAAATCACATTATAAGCATCAATAGCGATAGTCTTTCCCTTGAGACTCTCAAGAGTTATCTCTTTTCTCGGAACTATCTCTCCTATTTGTAAGCCCATTATATTATAGTTATCAAAATAAGTTATAGATTAAATAATTAACTAAACGCCCTTAATCAAGAGCAAATCCGGCTAATTTTAGCAATCGTCTTGCTTTTCTAAGATCAACATAATCAGGAGTTCCTCCTCCAGCAAGTTCCGCAGCAAATACATAGTGTCTTGCCTGCCTTATCTCATGAATATCCATATCTCCCCCTTCCTCATAAGCGTCCATGCCTACACTTTCAAAATCAGGCACAAGATGCGCTCTTCTTCCATAACCACCGTTATTTTTTATCTTAGCAGCTACAATTCTAGCACTTCTTTCAGAAAGATGGGCAAAAAGATAGTTTCTAACCGCTTCACTTTCGTTATCAGCACGCGTGGCTCCGACTCTCTTTATATCAGCCTGAACGCCAAGATTTTCTGGCAGTTCAATAATATACAGGTTTGCCATAAGAAACCTTCAAAAAATCTATTTAAAAACCTTTCCATTTTAACTACTTCTTAGTAGATTAAATCTAAACAAAACAAAAACCTTTAAACACTCTCTGCTTAAAAATAAGATGAAAGGCTACATTGTATCAATATCTCCCAAAACAACGCAAGAAAAGACATACATTCAGCTATTCGGGAGGCTGGAAAATGGAAAATCATTTTCATCATTGCATGATTTCAAACCATACTTATTTATCCAGGAATCTGACGAAAAAAAAGCAAAATTGCTGTTAAAAGAATTCAAAACCGAAAAAACTCCATTGAAGAACTTTAAAGGAAAAAAAGTCATAAAAATTGTAGCAGAAAGACATGCAGATATGATAAAACTTGCCCATTCATTACATAGAAAAAAAATAGACACTTATGAATCAGACATAAATCCAGGAATGCGATTCATAATTGATAATAATCTTCTAGGTAGCATTGAAATATCTGGAGAATCGGAAACAACTGAAAGAGTAGACCTCTTTTACAAAAACCCCCAAATTTCACCCATAGAATTCACGCCAAAACTAAAAATTTTATCCTTAGATATAGAATCAAACAAGAAAAACGGAGACTTATTTTGTGTAGGCCTTTATTCGCACAATTACCAAAAAAACTTTATTATTTCAGAAAAATCGCCTCATCCTGATTCAATAGCCTGTAAAGACGAAAGAGCTCTTCTGACAAAACTAAGAGAAGAGATTATACTGATAGATCCAGATATACTCACAGGCTGGCACTTCATAGACTTTGATCTTGTTCAGTTAAAGAAAAAGTTTGAAGAACATAACATTTCATTTGACATAGGTAGAACAAACGAACCGATAAAATTGAATATAGAATCAAACTTTTTTCGTTCATCCTCTGCTAATATATCTGGAAGACAAGTTATGGATGGTTTAAATTTAATTAGAGATCCATTCATAAAAGAAGCCCCGTACATAAAAAGCAAAAAATTTGAATCCTACACTCTTGAAAGTGTTGCACAGGAAATTTTAAAAGACGGAAAACTTCTAAAAGGAAAATCGCGCCATGAAGAGATAGATAATTTATTCAGAACAAATAAGAAAAAATTAGTTGAATACAATCTGAAAGACTGCGAATTAGTCTATAAAATACTTGAAAAAACCAAGACGATAGATTTGGCAATAGAACGTTCAAGTCTTACAGGATTACCATTGAACAGACTTACCGCATCCATAGCCGCCTTTGATTCGCTATATATAAGAGATGCAAGAAAACTGGGTTTAGTTTCCCCAACTACTCACTACACAGAAAGAACTGAAAGAATTAAAGGTGGCTTTGTAATGCAATCAATCCCCGGAATTTATCACAATGTCCTAGTTTTAGATTTCAAATCACTATATCCCTCGATAATAAAAACATTCAACATAGATCCCTCATCTTATCTTGAAAAAAAAGAAAGGGGTGTAATAGAATCTCCTAACAAAGCATATTTTAAAAATACAGATGGAATATTACCCGAAATAATAAAAGAACTTCATAAAGCAAGAGAAAAAGCAAAAAGAGAGAAGAGAGAATTATCAAGCTATGCAATAAAAATAATAATGAATTCATTTTTCGGCGTACTCGCAAGCCCAAACTGTAGATATTATTCATTAAAAATGGCAAATGCGATAACTCATTTCGGACAGCAGTTAATCCAGCTTACTGCGAAGAAGATAGAAGAGCTCGGACATAAGGTAATTTACTCAGACACAGATTCTGTATTTATAGAATCAGATATGGGCAAAGAAAGAGCAAATCAGTTAGGAAAAGAGATTCAAGATTACGTAAATAAATTCTATGACGAATATGTAAAAAGCAATTATAAAAGAAAATCTTATTTAGAATTAGAATTCGAAAAACAATATCTTTCATTTTTAATGCCTAAACTAAGAGGCCAAGAGGGAGGTTCAAAGAAACGTTACGCGGGATTGATAGAAAAAAATGGAAAAGAAGAAATTCAAGTTGTAGGCTTAGAAGCGATAAGAGGAGACTGGACAGAGGTTGCTCAAGAATTTCAAATCAAGTTATTAGATAAAATATTTCATAAGCAGGAATTTGTGCCTTTCATAAGAAGTTATGTTAAAGACTTAAAATCAGGAAAATTCGACGATAAATTGATTTATAGAAAATCATTAAGAAAACCAGTAGAAGAATACACAAAGACAACTCCTCCTCACGTAAAAGCAGCAAGAAAGTTAGACAAAATAGATTCTTCAATTATAGAATACTACGTAACTGAAGATGGTCCTGAACCGATTCAAGGTAAAAAACACAAAATAGATTATGAGCATTATATAAATAAACAAATAGCTCCAATAGCAAACACAATACTTTTTTTCTTTAAGAAAGATTTTGATGAAATAATCTCAACTTCAAAACAGATGAAATTATTCTAATTTTCTTTTTCCTCTTTCTTTTTTTTCAGATATAGGAAAAAGATTATGAAAAATAAGATTAGTATAAACCACATAAAATAGATTACCATTTTATACCAAAAACTTGCTGAAGATAATCTAAATGAATTGCTAGTAGTTGCAATTTTATCATTATAACTAAGCTTGGAATAAAACACATAATCTCCAGGTTGAATATTGCCAGGTAAACTAAACTCTCTATTTATCTCTAAAAATTTATTTACTTTTAGATTTTCCTGCTCAAGTTTAAACTCATTATCTTCAAAATCTTTCACAAAATATTCCAAGAGAACCTCTACGTTTCCTAAATTAGAAATATCAGTCATTTGGATACTTGCATTAATCCAATCTCCCTTAAATAAGATACTATTTTCCAGTTCTGATTTCAAATCAAATAATTGCCCCCTGTCAGAAATTTCCATAATCAGATTTATAATTTTTATTATTCCTCCTGCCTTGAAAGCTATGCCTCCAGTATATATTCCAGGAATGCTTTCAATAGGTGCATCAAAATTAATGTCTATTAATTGAGAATTTCCAGGTTGTAAGCTAAAGGCTAAAGTGTTTAAACGGGCAAAATTATTCAAACCAATAATCTCTAAAATAAAATCTAAATCCATATTCCCCGTATTATTAGCAAAAACGGTGCTTCTTTCATTCTCTCCTTGTAAAATGCCCACGTTTATCAAATCCTTAGATAAACTGAAATTAGCAACGTTTGTTAAAGTTCCTCCATTGCCTCCCCCATTTCCACCACCAGAATCGCAAGGCACAAGAATTAAGTTAATATTCCATTCCACACTTGCTAAATCAAACCCATCGCTAACATCCAACCTTACTTTCCTATTGCCAGAAACATCACAACCAAAAGCAAAAGCAAAATCATCAAATCCAAACCCCTGGAAGTATATACTCTGCTTCAAACTATTACCATCAACAAACCATTCTGTAGTCAAAGAATCATGGTCTATATCTACAAAACTAGCATTAAAATTAAGGTTACTTGTTCCTAGAGCTGAAAAACTGTTTGATAGAGGTCTATATTCGGTTATAACTGGAGCATTGTTTCCAGTAACTATTGCGCTAGCATCTACCGGTGCAAGTTTTGTTTCGGAAAAATAAAAAGTTTCATAGCTTTTCGAAACAAAAACAGAAAGAATGACCAATATCAATAATAAAATACTTAGCAGAGAGAAAATCAATTCATATCTCTTTTCATTCATTCAAAGAAAAGTAAATGCAATTATTTAAACATTGCTTAGACATTATTAGAAAGATACTGACTATCTGTAGAAAAGTATCTTTTTCTCCTTCTAACCACAATCACGATAACAACAAAAAGAACTAATATCATCAAGGACAATGCAAAATAAAATATCTTAAATATTGTTTCGCTCTTGCTTTTTTCTATATCTTTAGAAACGGGTTCGACCTTTTTCTCATCGCCTACAATTTTAGGTTCATTAACTGAGACTGCTTTATCTCCAACAATAACTACAAAAGAGGTTATATAATTTGGAGAAAACTGAACACTGCTTCCTTCATTACCTGTAGACAAAGAATCAGATAAGATATTTACTTCATAGTTCTCTCCTTGCTGGGCATCTCTAGGAATATCAATTTTTATTGGAACTTCTATCTTTTGTCCCTGTGAGAGCTCATAGATACTGCCTCCCAAAAGACTTGCAATCTCTTCTCCTTTCAAAAAACTAACTTCTACGTTAATCTTTTCCTCAGAAGGATTAGAAAGTATAATCTTGATTTCTTTAGATTCTCCGGCTCTCATGCCAGACAGAGGATTATCTTTGTAATAAAGACTAGATACTGAAAAAGTTGCCTGAACTATAGAAAGAGATAACAAAAGAAAAAACAACAAGAAAAAATAAAGTTTACTTTCCATAAGTAATAGAAAACATCAGCCTATTAAAAACTTACTTCTTTTTGAACATTACAATAACAATCCATATCAAAACAACGAATGCAATAAGTCCAATAATCCAAAGCCAAAGATTATTACTTTCGGCTTCATCAGAAATCTGTTGAATTCCTTCAGATTCGACTACAACTACTCCAAACTCTCTCTCAACATTAAATGAAAACTGAAGGGGTTCATTTCCATTCCCCGAAGAAACCTGCTGAAATAAAACCTTGACTGGATAATTAGCACCTATAGGTGCGTCATTAGGCACACTAATCTCAATACGTACCTCTCTTTGTTGTCCATCTGCAACACTATATGAACTTCCATCTAACAAAGTAGCGAACTCAACTCCTTCGATAACTGAAGCCTTTACATCTATATCTCCAGTCGAATCTCCAACATTCTGAATCATAAAATAAGTATTTACAGTTTGCCCAGGCGAAATTTCAAGAGGCCTGTCTGTCCAATATTCTGCAGCAACCCCAAAAGCACTAACAATCGAAGAACTAAGCAAAACAACAGCCATTACACTAAATAAAATTCCCAATTTAGACATGTTCAGTCACCTGCCAAGCATTAGCACTCTTTGCCGAATAAACCTGATTTGTCAAGGCATCTCCTTGTAGATTAGCCCACAAACAAAAGTAAAGGTTATCAGTATTTCCTGTACTTCCATAAAGAACATTAACTCCTGGTATATTTGTTACAGCAATACCATTAGTGCTAAAACCTTTCCCAGTAACACCCGTAGTATTACACTCTGCAAGAGGACTTCCTCCGGTTGTGCCTCCAGCACTAAATCTTTGAGAAGGAATTTTTTTAAGAGAATTAGTTTCTCCAATCAAGTCACGAGGAGTAATATCAATGACAAAATCAAGATTACCTTTGTTTGTTAAAATAACAGGATCATCAACCGCTGGCTGATTAGTTGAAGTCAGACTTATTGAGCCAAAACCAACACCTGCAGGAGAAGAAGTCATCTGCAATACACTGGTATAAACAAAAGGTTTACATGCAACACTTCCTCCAACACCACAAGTGGCAGTATTAAGTCCACTATCTTTTATACTAGCACTAATTGCCCAAGTTCCAGCATCATGATAATATTGCATTGTTCCTGTGCAAGTTATATTTTTCTGACTTCCTGTACAAACATTAGCAGCACAAGTTGGAGCTTCAGTACACGTGGCTGTAACAGGACCACTCTCACGATTCCCAGACCCAGTGTAACTGGAAAGAGCAGAAGCAACATTTATGTCTCCTGCACCATTAGGATCAGAAACAATGAAATCAAATCTTGCCGCTCTAGTTCCACTCCCAAGAGGAATAACTGTCCCAGGAGTACTCATAGATGTAATAACAGGAGCTTCATTACCAACTGTAGCCCCAACATCAACAGGGGACTTACCAACACAACCAATACCAAACAAGTCACATGCAAATCCGGCAGAAACATTAACCATTAAAAAAACCATTAAGACAAAGCCAAAAGCAAAAACAAAACTTCTCTTCACCATCTTTCTCGAATTAAACAAAGCTCTGCCATTTATAAACATTTTTGTTCTTAGCTTTTCTTTTTCTTTGCTCTTGAATACAAGGTCCATACATTCTTAGAATCTCTATTTAGTATTTTTGCAATTTCTAAATTACTATATCCTTCATTCTTTAGATGACAAACGACTGCCTCCAAAATGCTCAGATCTTTATCTTCAAAAATTCTTGCAGGTATTTCTAATCCATCTTTTGCTTGAATCTTAATCTTGCCAGCATTATTACAATTAGTCCAGACTGTCCTCTGATCTCTGCCTATTAATTTTGCAATCTCACTAAATTTTAATTCTTTATTTTCCTTCAGATACTTGCATAAGGCTTCAGCTGGACTCAAATTTTCGCTGAATATAGAAATAGGAATCATAACCTCATTACCTTTAACTCTACTTTCCATAAGCCCGACTAATTTCTCACTCAAAACTGCAAAAAGTTCATCGCTTGACAATTCTTTTGCAAGTCTGATTATTTCTTTTTTCTTTTTTCTTCTGACAGAAACAGGAATTGCAAATATTACTCCAATCCATCCAAAGATAAAATTAAAGGTGATATCCCAAAATCCAGAATATGAAAGAGGAGGCAATCCTAAAGGAATATTCTCTGCACAATAATAAAGGTTTTCTGTTGAACCCTCTCCACGAGGAAGAACTGCATTTGGTATTGGTATTCCTAAACCTTCTATCAAAATATTGTTCCCATTGCATACAAGAAGATTATTTTCATTAACACTGAAACTATTTGCAGGAATAGATGCTCCGCCTCCAATCAAAGACTGACCCGTAATACTTGCCCCAATATGATTTCCATTTCCACAATTTGAAATTACTTGTGCTAAATCCGCGGGCACATCACTTCCTCCTGGAGAGAGAATACTCCAACTTACTCCAGGTAAATTATAACATAAAGTTTCAAACAAATTAAACCAATTGATTTCATTAAGGGTGTTTTCTTGATTAAGAGAGTCTGTTGCAGTTGCGCTAACATCCCATGCTCCAGGTTCATCATAATACCAAATCCCTATGTCGCAAGTGTATTCTCTTGTATTTAGATTGATTATATTTCCTGCAACACAAGAAACATCTTCTCTTGTCCAAGGATCAGTAGGAGGAATAAAACTTGCCTTTACATTGTTAATATCTCCATGGCCATCAGCATCAAAAACAGTTACTGTAAACAAAACATCCTGCAATCCGCCTTCATTTATCGTTTGATCGGGAATTGGAGAAATAGAGTTTACAACAGGAGGTTGATTAGAAAGACCCTCGCCAATTTCATAATTACTAAAGCCAGTAACTCCAAATCTTACAGTTCCGACAATACCCAAACCTGTGTAGGCGACGCAATCAGTACATTCAATACCATCCCTTAATATTACAGGATTCGTAAAACTATCAGTCATATCATAATGACTAATATCTGCAGGTGAATTTAAAACAGACAAAGCAGGTCTATTTACATAAGAATGATTAAATGTAATCTCAAACTTATTCGCTAATCCCGCTAAACCAGAAAGTTCATTTATCCAATCAATTCTACCGCCCCTACGAGAACCATTAACAATACTTAATCTAGCCTTGCTTCCATAATTCGTGTTAACATCGTTAAATCCAGAGGTATAATTGATAATCAATCTTCCTGCAACGCCATTAACTAATCCAGTCCCTCCAACCAAATTAAGAGCAAGATTAGAAAGATCTACAATGCTCTTTTCAACATAAATTTCTCCTCCTGTTCCTCCATTTGTATTTGAAAGCCCATTTCCTCCATGAGTATCAATACTTCCTAGAACATTGGAATTGTGAAGAAAAATGCTTCCTCCACTTCCTCCCTTTTTTCCCATACTCAAGGGATTTTCCCCCTTTGATATGACTTTTCCAAGATTAGAATTTATTATAGTCAGATTTGTTCCACTCTGACCATCAACCGCCCCTTCAACTCTAGAATCAACAGAGAATCCGAAATTATTCAAATTTGTACTTTTCAAAACAGAACTCCTTACTCCATAAACATCATCCTTATAGATTACAATTCCTCTGCTCTGTGGTCCTCCAGGGCCAGTAATAGAATTGCTTTGCCCGTCAAAAATAACTCCGTCCGATTTGATAATTATACATCCATTTGAACCAGAAGGAATATTTATAGTCTGATAATAAACTCCAGGATCTTTCAAGATAGCACCGCATCCATTAATCAAACTTCTGTTAACATCAAAAAGAACGCTAGTTGGATCATTCATATTATTTGAAGTATCCTTAGCAAATACCTCGAATAAATGGCTAACACCTGTTGAAACTGTGTTATCTGCAGCAGTACAAGTTTTATCATTTACACTTCCTGTACAAGTCATATCTGTAAGAGCACCCCCATCCAATTGATATTGTACAAGCCCAACTTCCAAATTATCTGTAACATGGACAGAATAAGTTATGGGATTAACTTCATTATTATAATACAATCTCGCTTGAGGCGTATTTATCACGGCAACTGGCTTCTCTACATCAAGTGTATCTGCACTCATTATGACATTGTCAATCAAACAAACTTCGTTTATAACGTTCATCCCCCTACAATTAAATTTTAACTTAACTGCATTCGTAAGCGTTACATAGTTTTCCACATTTATCGTCTTTCTACCAGAAATTATCCCCCCATTCCCATCAATTTCAAAAACGGGAACTTCTCCATTTCCATCATCCAGATAAACGGTAAAAAATTCTCCAGGATCCATATTTCTTACTTGATAATCAAAAGTAACTTGTGAGACTGAATATCTAGACAAATCTTCTGTTCTTGCAAGATCAAATGAACATCCTTCAGTGCAAGGACCACTTGCAACACATGCTCCCGCAAAGCTTCCAGTTCCGGGAAACCAATTTTGTATGGGCCATTCACTCAAATCCAAACAATCCTCTGTAAAGATAGTATCTGGAGAAAATGAAATTTCTGGTTTGTTATTTAAAACAAAAAATAAAACAAATCCTAAAATTAAAACAAACAAAATCGGCAAAATAATTCTTACAGGCAATTTGATTTTTCCAATGCCTGCTTGTTCTCTATAATATTCTAAATGTTTATTATAAACATCAATACATCCATCGTAATATTTTTCCCATTCTTCGATCGTATTTCCTTCAAGAAAATGATTCAGAGAACCCTTGTAATCCTCTTGATTTATATCTCCCTTCTTGTAACTTAAATAAAGACCTTGCGCAATCTCAATCTTCTTCTTCTTAGAAAATTTAACTGCATTTATTTTTTCTTCTAACTCCTTTATCCTTCTCAATATCTCAACCCTATTTTTTACCATGCCTAAAATGTGTTATTTATACTTAATATGTGTTAAAATTCTTTTATAAAACTTTCTATTTAAGGTATTATATTACTGAATATGTGTTATTTATACTTAATATGTGTTAAATAATATACGGAAAAATAGAATAATTAAGAATAACAAAAAGGCTTTTAGAAAAAGATCAAATCAATAATCTATCTTCCTTCAGCATGAAGTGTCTGGTTATACAATCTACTAAGGTGGACATGTATTCCCCCTCCAATAAGTTCTTGTACTTCTTCTAATTCAGTTCTTCCTTGGCTAGTTAGCAATTGCGTAGATACGGGTTTGATATCGTCATCAAAAAAACCCATTCTTGCAGCCTCAGAAAGCCTCATACCCACCGAACCAGTCACATACGTATTCGCATATTCCATCGCGAGACAAAATTAAAGGAGTTTATAAATTTTGTCAAGCTTACGTTTAATTACTCCAGATAAAAGAACTTTCAACCCTATCAAAAACTATTTAAGGGCTTATTTCCCATTAATATTAATTAACTCCATAGGATCTGAAAGGATCCTATGCTTTTATTATGAAATCTGACACTAAAAGAGTAGCGATTTACATCGATGGAAGCAACCTTTATTTTTCTGTCAAAAAGGCATTTAATGCGAAGATTGATCTAAAAAGGTTATGCGAGAAATTAACTGCTGGAAAGAAATTAGTAAAGATAAATTACTATATCGCTCCTGTAGACCAATTCAGCAATTCTGAATTGTATGCTCAACAGCAGTCATTTTTAGAAAAGATTAAGGAAATTTCGGGGCTAAGAATCATATTCGGAAGGCTGGAGAAAAGAAAAAGCGAGGGGAAAGTCTATTATGTTGAAAAGGCAACAGATGTAAATCTTGCTCTTGACCTCGCTTTAGATGCACAGAGAGGAGAATATGACCTTGCCTTCTTAGTATCAAATGACGGCGATTTTTCAGGAGCAGTATCTTCAGCAGTTAATTTTGACAAAGAAATTGTATATGTAGCAATTGGAAATAATAAGACAATCTCGCATCATCTTAGAAAGGTTGCTTCCCGCACTCTAAAGATAAAGGAAGATTTCATTCTGGATTGTTTGCTGAAATAAGCCCAATCAATCGGCTGAAAGTTAGAGAAATTGCGTTTTCGAACTAAGAGAAACTTTCTGGAAGAAAGAGCAATTTCTCTTTTATTGGATATTAACCGAGTTGCTTGCAACCTCTTGGTGCGAGATAAGAGCCAAAAGTTATGACTTCTGCATGCACTCTTTTCTGGAGCGTAATTACTGGACTATTTATCAGTTTTAGAAATTTGTTGGGTGGGCAAGGCATTAGAGAAGTTGTTGCAGGCTTTTTGTAATAAGTTCGGTTAACAAAAGGTTTAAATAAATCGTATCTCTCTTAAAATCATGGGTGATACTCCTTGCCCTAAAGGG
>DANJ01000023.1 GCA_002497285.1 Candidatus Pacearchaeota archaeon UBA92 | reverse complement strand
AGATTCAGAAGTAGAGGAAGATTCAGCGCCTTCTTCAGTCGTATAAACTGAAAATCCAGTGACATTGAACACTAATACGCCGGAGCTATAGCTTAACTGTGTGCAAATACTTCCGCATTCTCCTCCATCCCTTAATATTCTCGGAGTTGTAAAAGTAAGATTAGTCAATGTTAAATTAGCAGAAACATTCAAGCCAAGAGCTGCAGAAGAATTAAGCTCAATTCTATTGGATGTAATATTAACCCATGAATCAATGTCCGTGGCATTATTGCTTCCTGAAGTATTAGTCAAATCAACATTGCTCAAAAACTTAATCTTTCCATGCAATGGCTCGTGCAATACAAATCCTGATAAGTTAGCTAATTGAGTGTCATTTAATCCATCTAAGTTAGTAGTATCTCCCTGTCCATAAAATCCTTCATATCTCACATATCGATGGTCATTTAATATATGGAATGTAACATTCTCACTATTATTCAGATTGTTTGAAGTGTCATTTGCATATAGGAAGAAAGTAAAGTTACTCCCGGTCACAGGCATTGTAAATGTTGTATTTCCCGTCAGCGTCGTATTCGCAACAATTACTGCCCCGGAAGAATTCAAAACAAAATACCATGTCCTGCTTAATCCGGTCTCATCCGTTGCCCTATAACGGACATCAATGGCTGAATGATTATTGTAGGTTCTGTTACGAGGGGAGTGGATTATTACTGATGGGTTTATCAAATCTGTCTGGTAAGTAATTGTAAAGTTACTGCTTGCAAACGCTCCATTGCTTGAATTATCATATGCAAGATAATTCCATGTAAATGTGCCTTCGTAAGGCAATGTCACAGATAAATTAGTGCTGTTTGAAGTTCCTGTAATAGTTGTAGTCGTTGTATTAATATTATTTCCTGTTGAGTTCCACAGATAAAATGTATTATTAGCTAATTGCACTCCGTCTGTAAATGTTGCATTGAAAGATTGCGAAGCACTGGTAACGCTTGCGCTGTTTGATGGAGCGGAGAGAGTTATAGATGGGGCAGTTGTGTCGGAGCCATCAGATCCCTCAAAAGCGCCGACATAGCCTCCAGAAGAAGACATGTTACAAGGATTAACTTGTGGATTTCCAATAAGATTACACAATAACCTATAATCTTCGCCCCCCCTATCTACAAATATCTTAGTAAAATTTGTTTCCACACTTTCATTATAATCAGAAACGTCGTATGCTGTAACATTAGTTAGAAATAAATTATAGCTATGTGTCCTATTATCTCCTGTAATTCCACCAACCTCAATAATATTATTTCTTACAGTAACATTTTCGTAAGCACTATGAATATAAAATCCGGAATCGGTATTTGAGCCAACGATCGTATTATTTTCGAAAATGAAATTATAGGGTCTTATGTTTATGTTATAATTTCCACTCCATCCTGCAACTATCAGTCCAGTTCCGTTTTGCCCTTCAATATCCCCTCCTGAAACATCAGACCCTTCAAATAGATTTCCTATAATGGTCAAATTAACAGAAGATTGCATAGTGAATGCAATGTTAGAGTTAATTACGCTGTTATTTTTAATTACTACATCTCTAGAATTTTGATAAACTGTAATGCCATTTCCATGCTGTCCAATAGCATCTTTAACGATGTTATTTTCTATAGCTCCTCCCTTAGTCTCTGAATAATAAATTGCAGTTCGCCCCGTTCTTTCCACCCGATTCCAAGTAGCATTAATATTATAAGCGCCCCCTATCTGAATTCCTCTGCCATTAGATTCTGAAGAAGTAGAATTGAAAATATGGTTATTCTTAATGAGGGTGTTATTGACGCCAGTTATTCCAATATTTCCTCCTTTATTATTATAAACTGAATTGTTTCTAGAAATAAAATTAGTAGCTAAATGAGTAGATCCAAAATCGTAATTTGTTATTCCGGGGCCCTTAAAACCTCTGAAGCTCAAGCCCTCGACTAAAAGGTAACTTTTCCCCCTTATATCAAAACCCTTATCTCTAATCGAATAAGTTATATTAATATTTCCATTATTGTTGGGCCATAAATATAACCTGCCAGAACTTTCATTAAGGTAGTATTCCCCAGCATTATCCATTAGAGAAAGATGATTAAACATAGTATACTTATCTTTCCCAGGCTCAAGCAAGCTCTCAGAACCGATGGATTCAAATATTATTGTAGAATTGTCAGGAATAAAGTCTAATATTTTTTGAACATATATCTCATTATTCCCGCTCCATAGAAGAACATAAGAGCCATTCCAAAAATTTGAATCCGATTGATTGAGGCGATTAAAGTCTTGTATTGTAGTGTTGGTAAAATTACCTGAAGGAATTATAACCCAATTATCAGGAAGATTCCAAAAAAGAGGGTCATCTGGGTCTTCTCTCTGAGAAACCCACAACAAATCATCTCCTTCATATAAATTTAGGGTTATAACCTCTGAAGAACTAACCTCTGTATAGTATATATTAGACCAATTTGTATTATTGCCACACTCTGCTTGAGAAGAACAAGCCTGCCATCCAGTTATCAGTTCAGAACCATCAACTACAGGAATTTCTTCATTATATGCCCTATAAGAAATATATCTATTTTGATTTCCAGAATTGACTGCCCTTATAGAAATATTTCCTCTAAATACATCATTAATCCCTGTGTTATTGTATCTACCGCCTCTGACATAAGCAGTATCGCCTGCAGCAAGAATATCTGCCGCTTCTTGCAATGTATTATATGCATCTCCATCACTTCCCGAACAATCTCTATTTAACAAAGAATAGTCTCCTGAACAATCAGAGTTTAATGAATAATCAACATAAATAATGTTGCCTGTGACAAAACTATTCTCTAATGAGGAATTGCAGAAACCTAATGAATCGCAGCTACTAACATTATAGAAATAAGTGGTATTTTTCTGAAGCCCTGTAATATAGATATTATGGCTCATTTTATTTGAAGAGTCAGAGAGAAAAGAGGTTAATTGTCCTGAAGAAGTTCCGTAATTAACTGTCGAATTAGAAATTTCATTAGTTGTCCAAGTTATTTCGACTTCCTCCCCAAACACAGTATAATTCACAGAACTAATTATTGGAGCAGCATTGTCAAGAGTTATCGTTCTTGTTGGTGTAGAGTTGCTAAATCCTATTGTGTCTCTTACGGTAACATTAAAAGAATAAACTCCATCATTAAGGTTAGTCCAGTTTATGTCTGTTATCTCGGTAGTATATGTAGTTATATTTACCTCGCTTGTGCTATTATATAAACTGAAAGTAACATTTGCGAAATCTTCTGAATCAATACTGACATTGACATAAACCCAATCCCTTGAGAATGAGGATTCATCTGCTTCTGTTCCCCCACTATAATCTACAATTATCTTTGGTACATTAACAGAAAAAACAATACTTTCGGTAAAATTATTATTTCCAACACTATCATTGGCAAAAACATAGAATGTATAGCCGCCTTCAGCAAGAGAAGAATTAGTATAATTAAAGTTAATATTGTCTAATGTGCTCATGGTTAAATTTTGTCCGTTATTAAAGTTAAACCAGACACTTCCGTTTTCATTCAATGAAACATTGAAGTTTATATTGCTAGAGTTATAGCTGATATTTGTGGGCACATTAATTGTAATAAGAGGATTCGCAGGATCATATGTAATAGTAAAGTTACTGCTTGCAAAAGCTCCATTGCTTGAATTATCATAAGCAAGATAATTCCATGTAAATGTTCCCTCGTAAGGCAGTGTCCCAGACAAATTAGTGCTGTTTGAGGTTCCTGTTATTATTGTTGTAGTTGTATTGATATTATTTCCTGTTGAGTTCCACAGATAAAAAGTATTATTTGCTAACTGCATATTATCCGAAAAGTTGGCATAAAAATAGTGTTGTCCATTACCAGTTCCAAAGGCATTTGGGGGAGAAATAAGACTTATTGAAGGGGGGTAAAGCTCATTCCCAACAACGACCTCTCTTTCATTAGTCAGATTTTTATCTCCGCCTGACACACCATATCCTGTAAACCTATGAAATCCATCCCCGAGCCCCGTAAAGTTATTCTCATACTTATTTGCAGAGGCATTATATAAAGAAGCAACTTCCACTGCAGATAGGCTTCTGTTAAATACCAATACTTCGTCTATAGAGCCATTCATATCGTAATTCGACGGAGACCCCGCACCAATAAAGAAAGTGTAATTGTTGGATAAATTTCCAAGATCTCTCTTTTTAATAACATTTTTATCAAGAGCACCATTAAGATAATAGAGGTAGTTAGTGGAATTATAAACTAAAACAAAGTGAAACCATTCGTTAACAGACACCGTGTTAAGTGAATTCTCACAAAGTTCAGCAAGACCACATATTCTTATTACGTTTGAACCAAATACCCTGGCATTAATTGAATTTGAAGATGACTGAAACCCCCATAAGCCTTCACCAGTGTTATTTTTTACATAAGCCCACTCGCTCACTGTGAATGGTTGCCCGGTTTTATTATTAAGGATATTATATAGACTATTTACCCTAATATAATCTCCTGCACCATCGTACCAACTTGCATTTCCAAATCTTCCTGATTCATTGATAAAAGCATTCCCTGTCAGAGTTCCATTATTAGAATAGGAAGATTCATCAAACACTGTTGACGAATTCGCAGAATCCATCCTCCACCATCCGACTAAACTATTATCAAAATCCACAAAACTATAATGGTCTCCATCTGCCGTAGTAGAAAGATTCACATAAATCGAATCAGAAGATTGCGTTGAGCCGTTCGCGGGCGTCGGGCTGACAAACTCAATCGTTGGAGCGGCGGCAAGGACAAGAACAGCAAAAAGAACAATAATCCCTGAAAATAATAGCAGAACAGGAAGAGATTTCATTCTCTGGAACCACATTCGCCCCCCCCCCAACGCAAGCCCGAAACACAATTATCTTTAACTGCCCTCTTTTTCATCCTCTTATTTGCCATCATTTATTTATAAAATGTTTGTTTATTTTCCAGAAGCCATTTCCACACCTAATGATTATTTTCCTCTTGTCCAAAATAAATTCAGGGACTCCCAAGCCACAAGATGTCAGGCAAATAATGATAAATAATAATCCTGATTTAAGAAGATTGATAGATGCACTTTATGAGAAAGAAATAATGACTCTAACTCCAGTGCAAGTTCAATAGCTCTTCCCTACGTAAGCCCAGTACTTCGCCTTCTCCCCACAAACAGCACAATCGCCCAATTTCGCAGGCTGATTCCTTGGAATATTCAATACCTTCGCCCCCGTCTTTACTTTCAAATCATCCTCGCACACAATATCAGAGCACAAAGGAGAGAAAGCAATCTTCCTATTTTCCACAGCCTTCTGAATTCCCTTCAAATCTTTAGCTTCAACAATATTATCATAAAGTAATTTTTTAGCTCTCTTAAACAAACCCTCTTGTATCTCTTCCAAAACCCGAGAAATAAATTTATCCAAATCCTTCAGTTTAACGCTATTTTTTTCTCCCGTATCTCTCCTCGAAATAACAACTTCCTTTTTCAAAATATCTTTAGGCCCTATTTCCACTTTAATGGGAATCCCCTTCATCTCCCATTCTGCGAACTTATTTCCTGGCTTATATCCTTCTCTGTCATCCAAAATCGCCCCATACTTTTTCAACTTACTTTCAATTTCTCTTGCGCCCTTCAATACTTTCTCCTTAGAATCCTCAAACAATATCGGAACAATAACAACCTTATTAGAAACAACTTTAGGAGGTAATATCAATCCTTTGTCATCTGAATGAACTGCAAACATCACGCCAAGCATTCTTGTTGTGATAGCGAAGGTGTTCTGCCATGCGTATTTCTTCTTCTCATCCTTATCTAAGAACTCTATGCCGTATGCTTTCGCAAAATGCTGCCCGTCATGATGAAAATCAGGTCCCTGTATCGCCTTTCCATTGGGCATGAAGAATTCCATGCTTACTGTATACTCCGCTCCTGCAAATTTTTCTTTCTCGCTCTTCCGGCCAATCAGAGAAGGCAAAGCCAAAAACTTTTCGCAAACCTCTTTGTAAATTCCAATTATTTTATCTTCTTCAGCTTCGGCTTCTTTCTGCGTTGCATAAACTGTATGCCCCTCATTCCACAAAAACTCTCTGCCCCTCAAAAAAGGAACAGGATGCTTGAATTCCCATCGTACAACATTATTCCATTGATTATATTTCAAAGGCAAATCTCTCCAGCTTCTAATCCACTTTGAATAAGATTCATACATTATTGTTTCTGAAGTAGGACGAATAGCCAATCTCTCGCTTAATTTAGAATCTCCTGCTTCTGTAACCCATGCAACTTCCGGCTTAAATCCTTCGGTATGCTTCTTCAGCTTATCAAACAATCTTTCAGGAATAAGCAGTGGAAAATAAACATTTTGAATTCCCAATTTCTTAAATCTCTTATCTACTTCTTCCTTAATCTTCTCCCATATTGCATAAGCTCCTGGCTTGTAAACAATCATTCCAGAAACAGACGAATAGTCAGCCAGGTCAGCTTTCAGCATTATCTGCGTGAACCATTCGGAGAATTCGTCTTTTTCAGACGTAATGCCTTTCTCATTCTTTTTCATAAGCCATTAAAGAAAACAGATTTATTAAAGGTTATTATTATCTTCTATCTACACTAGACCAAATCTCGCCATCAGAATATTTCAAGTCTAAGGTCCAATCATTATTAAAATCTCCAAATTCAATTCCTTCTAATCTGCTTCCATCCAGCCTCAAATTCAGATAATGGAAATCGCCTACAAATGCTCTCGTTCTCTCTCCTATCTCTCCTTTCAAATTATCAACGTAACCGAGCCTTGTAGTCCCATCACAAGCATAGTCAACTTTAGAAACTAAAGTCTCTTTTCTCCCCCGACTTCCCCCTCTCCAAGAATTACAACCTACGGATAAAGATATTTTTGACTGTTTACAAAGCCAAATCTAATTCCTAAAAAGCCAGACCCGATTAAAGAAGCAAGAAGCAAAGAACCTCCTATCTTTCTAAAACTTCCTTTCCTATGAGTTCCAATTTCTGAATTATCTGTCTCTGCCATTTCAATCATTCGTTAATTTAATTTAAATAAAAAAATAAAAAAATAAATTATTTATTAGCACTTTCCACCAAGTCCTCCAACGTCACAAGAGTTATATCTTCCGCATCCTTTCCAAGAACCCCAGACTCCTGAAGCAGTGCATGTAGTCATTCTCGCACCTATACTCCTATCCTCACAGAAAGTCTGTCCAGGAGTACAGCTTCCAGGCTTATCACACATCGGAGCTTTCAAAAAATTTGCAAGGCTTCCTGAATTTTGATCTCTGCACATAAGACTATAACTTGGGTCGGCCGCGTTTACTGAAAGAGTATTTGCAAAAAAAGCTACCCCTCCAATCAGCATTAACGCCAAAACTAAAGCTATCTTTTTATCCATTTATCATTTATACCTCCTTTCAGTTGTCATTATAAATCTCCTCGCCATTCTCTCCATAAAAAGACTCTACAAGATTATATATGTTTTCTTCGCTTCCCTTAACACTAAGATGCCCAAAATTAACCGGCTTTCCATTTCTAAATACAGCATAGACTCTGCTCGGATCCTCTGACGTTGGAATAAAATCCCTTAATAAATTTCCAGCTCCGATATCTATTGGAAAGAAGCCCGCAAATTTAGGAGGGATATCTATAATTCCGTAATTTATATCATGCTTGGAAAGTTTTTCATGTAGTCTTTCTATCAGTCCGGCTCTTTCTCTAAGACTCTCCACAGAATCAAGAGATGCTCCAAAATAAACAGAAACAGATGCATTTTCAACGCCTACTCTGGCATTATCTTCTCCCTGCCCTGCATAATAAACTGAAACTCCCAATTCTTTAAAATCTCTAAGTGTCATTTCAATATAATTTCTATCATCAAGAAGCTTTCTGCTTTCTGCGTCAAAAAACGAATCCTTTTTTCCATTAATTTTTTCCAAAGCCTTTCTTGTCTCTTCTTCACTGGGCAAAGAATATCCTCCAAAACGTCCGGCAGATTCCAGATACCCTTGATATAATTCTCTGTAAGCTTCGGGCACAACAACAAAATTTTCTGACTGAACTTTTCTTGCCATAGCAATAGAAGAAGAAATCTGGCGTGGATTCAAACCCAAAACATTTCTGTAATACATTGGAACCCATCCTCCTGCCAGATTTATGAAATCAGAAACATCTGTATATCCTTCTTTAACTTCCATGCCTTCCTCATCAAGAGAAATAATTTCTTCTCTAAGCTTGCCTTCCGTTAATATTCTCTCTGGAGAAAATTTTGGAAAAGATTCATTATACCACTTAAGATCATCTCCAAAAAGCACTCTAGGTATTTCTGCCAATATTTCCAGAGCAGGCCTCAAACCATAATCATTAATATCCACTGAAATTCCTTTCCCATCTTCAATTCTTGGATTAAATATTTTATCCCATCTCGCATCTACAAAAGCTCTATCAATATCAGCTAACTCTTTTGCTCCATAAAATGAAGCTCCTCTTTGTCTAAGTGACTTTGACCTTAATGCAAGAAACCTTTCATCTTTGCTATTCCAATCATATGAAACTACAAAAACTCCATCCTTATAAGAGATACTTTCAGGATTTTGAACAATTCTATTAAGTATAAGTGGAGAATCATATTCGACAGCATGACTCGCAACAAAGACTCCCTCTTTTACAAATCCTCCTTCCGTTTTCGTATCTGCCTTCATGCCGACAACTCCAGAAGCAAGGCTTTCCAAATCAGAAAGATTTTCAGCCATTCTAACTAGCTCAAATTTCTGCCCAGTATTTTTCCAATAGCTATATTTAGGAACGTTTTCACCTTCTGTAATTGTGCTTCTAAGAAAGCCATCCGCCAATTTTCCTACATCAAGCTCAACAAAACCTACAAGATTAGGGTTGTCAATAGTTATTCCCTCATATTTCTCTGCAATTCTTTTGAATTCAGGAGCATTTGTATTGCACCAATAGCAGTCAGTTGTTCCTTCATCAACATAAAGATTCTGAACATTCAAGAGAGAAGAAAAATCTCCTTGAGAAGACCATGCAAGAAATTTCCCTATATCTCCCACATCTAAATAATTCTGATGCTCTTTAATTAATTTTTCAAGACTAGACTCATCATCCTGAACAGCTTGAGAACTATTTTGGCTTGTATTCGCCTCCTGCTTTTTTTCGCAAGACAGGCCGACAATAGAAGCCACTACAAAAGGAGCTATTCTTATCAATTTGCCCATCTAAAACATTAAACGAACTTGTTTATATATCTTCCTAAAGAGTGACTAAAATTAAGAAACAAAGATTTTATGATAAAATTTATTGATAGATGTTTTTCCTTAAACTTAACTAAGGAAGTTCCCAACCGCACTTGCTCAAATACTCCGCCTTCTTCTGATTGTAAGAAACGCAATTTCCAGAATCAGCACACGCACCCTGGAGGGAGCGGGCTTCCAAAATCCCTTTTATACTACAGAATCCCAAATTCTCATTAGCTTTCTTCTGAATTACAGGACTATAATTAACATTCCCAGAATAATAAAACGCAAGGACAAAAACAATGAGAACAACAACTAAAAGAGCAATCGCCCACACTGGGAATTTCCTCGTCCTTTCATCTCCCCTCTTTTTTCCTCTTGCCATACAATAACAAAGATAATTATTATTTAAACATTATTACGGGCCTACGAGGAATCGAACCTCGATCCAGGGATCCGAAGTCCCTTATTCTGATCCATTAAACTATAGACCCATATCAAAACGTCAATCACGATACTAAATACCAATAGAAGTGTCTTTTTTAAGCTTTTTAATTTGCTAAAGCAAGAGCAGGTCGTCTGCGTGGCCCTATAATATTTTCAGACCTATCTTTAACATCTGAATATTTATTCTTTATCCTATCAAAAACACTTCTATACCAAGATTTTTTCTCAAGCCCAAGTTCATCATTCATTTTGTAGATAACATCCTTAACCATTCTCTTCTGAATTATTCTGCTCAATCCCTGATCAGCAACAGTAAATCCTGGAAGATAACTTACAAGTCCTTCAAAAATATTCTGCAGAGAATCCAGATAATTTCCTGTCCTGGCTGCATAAACAACACTATACGCCTTTTGAGGTATTTGCGCAAGCAAATTCAAAAACTTGCCTCCGAGTGAACCTACAATATCTCCTGTAGCCAGCCACGCATCCGCAGTATAGCCAACAGCATGTCCTGTAGCGCTGACCTTTTCACTCAATCCGCCAAGATATTTTTTATATTTGTCCATGCTCTCATTCGCAATTTCTCCAAGTCTCACTCTGGATTCAGGATCTCTTTCAACAGCCTCTTTTATTGCGGGAGAATATCTCAAAACAGTTTCTTCCAAACCTTTTCTAGTTTCAGGCATTCTTTCAACTAAATCTCTAAGACTTCTCATTTGCATTCCTCACACTTCTTAAAAAGCTGGTTAAAATCAATTTCTCCGATTAACTCTCCATTTTCAGTAACGGGCATTGAATAAGTTCCCACTTCAATCATTTTCTTATACGCCTTTTCATAACTTGAATTAACATCAATACTTTCAATAGGTTTAGTCATAATTTCAGAAACCATTGTATCCGAAGGATTCATTTCTTCAGCAACAACTCTATTATTAATATCGACTGCAGATAGAATTCCCACAGGTTCTTTAGAATCGTTAATAACAATTAAATGTCTTGTTTGTGTATCTCTCAAAATTTTAGATGCCTCTAAGACGCTGTCATTCTCATTGCATACCACTGCATCCAAAAGTTTATTCTTTTCCATTGTTAATCTCTACGCCTTCTTATTTTTAAATTATTCCATTTGTCTTTCAATTTTACAAATCCATCATAAGTCCTATTGGTTATTGTTTTCCCAGCATCTAAGCCTAACATTCCAACCTTGCCTAATCCCTTAAAAGTATAATGAGCCGGATAGGCAAGTCCTGTATTCAAAGGCCTCTCTAAAATCCCTGGCAAAATCTTTGAAGCGCCTTTAAGAGCAGAAGCTCCGACAAAGCCAAGAGTCATCGGATTCAGCATGAAAGTAATCCAGTCAAATCCACTTCTTTCATTAACAGGTGTGAATTCCTCGACATCACTTTTAGCGGAATCAACATTTCCCTGGTATTGGTCTATACTCCTCTCCAATCCGCTTATATCCGTTTCACCTTTCCAAAAGCCCTCAGGATTCTCATCAAACAATTTATCTTCAGTCGTATAGGTCTCACCAAGGGTTCCTTCCAGTTTTCCTAAAATTCCATTTACTCTTTCATTCTGCTCTCTCGAGCTGGTTTCAGTTTCAGATAAAAATTTTGAAAAAGCAGCAATAGAATTTTCACTTACTTCTCTTGCTGAATAAAATTCCTTGACTTCATTATAAAATCTTTTTAACTTTTCAGATTTCTCAAGAGCTTCAACCTTATCCATCCCATAAAGGCCAATTATAGTATCATCGACATACTTCTTCCAGAATCCAGGCTTTAGGTCATTTCCAATCTCATAAAAGTTTTTCAAAAATCCCTGCAGATTCACACTAAGCCTTTTTGCCTCTCTTGCTATTGTCTCATTATCTTCATACAATTTAGAAAGTCTGCCAGTCAATTCTTCTCTTTCAGTCAAATATCCTGCAAGTTCCTCATCAATAGAAGCATACTGCCCTGTCTGTTCTCTGATAACGCTTAAAGCGTCCTCCAAATTTTTGACTCCCCTCTCTCCTTTGGTCCCTCTGACTATCTCGCTAACTGCCTGCGTAGAATCTCTAAAATGCTCATAAGCATCTCTAACATGTCCAACCAAACCATCTGGAAGCAAGCTGGCTACAGCTATAGTTCCTGCAATCCACAAAGTCGCAAGAGATTTTCCATCTTTATACCTCATATTGTCTTTTTTTTCTGCCATTTTCCTTAAAAATCATAGAAATACACGATTTATAAACCTTTCTATTGTAACTACCTCTCAGAGACAACTAACATCATTTACCCTAATTTGCCTATCTAGAATTCCTTCGTTCCATAGCTCTCTTAACTCTTGCAAGTGCAATTTCCATTCCCGCCTTCCTTGGAGTAATCTTCTTCTCAAAGGCATGCCTCAAAACCAAATCAGTATTTTCATGCAATTTCCTTTTAACAAGCTCGTGCATATACTCAGGCCCCTTGCCGATATATTCAGCATAACTCGAGATAACTCCGCCGGCATTAGCAACAAAATCAGGAATGATTAATATCCTTTTAGACAATTTTTCTTCAATGTCGAGAGGCATTGGAATATTCGCAGCCTCAACAATTATCCTTGCCTTAACTTTATTCATATTGCTCTTATTTATAACATCAGGCAAAGCCGCAGGAATCAGAACATCTACAGAAAGTTCAAAAATTTTCTTACCTTCGAGTTTCTTTCCATCTCCAAAAACAACGCTTCCCTTTTCCATTTTGACTTTCATTACTTCATGATATTTCAAACCATTCGGATTATACAAAACGCCTTTGCTATCACTTACCGCAACAATTTTAGCACCCATTTCCTCCAACTTCTTAAATGTAAAAGTTCCAACATTTCCAAAACCTTCTATAGCAACTGTCGCCTGATTGATTGGAATTTTCATATGCTTCAAAGCAACTTCTGTAGAATGTGCAACTCCATATCCTGTGCTTCCTAATTCGTGTGGCAGTCCGCATACCTTTTTCCTGAAAAGTCTCTTCCTGCAGAAAGAGAGCGGTTTTCCTGTAGCAGAATTAAAATATCCATTTTCTTTAACAAAAATTTCCATTTCCTTTTCACTTGTATTAATGTCGGGTGCAGAAACATATTGAGAAGGGCATATCGGTTTTATAGCTCTCGAAAAGGCTCTTATAAAATCGTTCTTCTTGTCCTTGTCTTTTTTAGAATCAAAAATAATTCCGCTCTTTCCGCCTCCAAAAGGCAAGCCTGCCAAAGAGCACTTTAAGGTCATAGCTCTTGCCAATCTGAAAACTTCCTTGACATCAACACTTGAAGTCATTCTTATCCCGCCCTTTGCAGGACCGAGAGCAGTATTATCTATAACCGTAAATCCCCTCATGCCGGTTTTAGGGTCATATACTTCAAGTATTTTTTCAGGACCCAACTCATCTGTAAATTCAAGTATGTCTATTTCTTTTTCCATTCCACAAAAGATTATCCGCCTTATTTAAACTTTATCAATGTCAACAAACATCTATTCCATTAATCTGACACTTTGAAGGAGAATAAAAGGAAAAAGAACCCGGACAATCCTTACGGTCGTTATAAATCTTAACCGAATAATTATAATTACTGATTTTCTCTGCGCACTCTCCTTTTATTTTACTATCTCTGTAATCTTCAGCCAGACAAACCTTATCCTTCAATTCAGAGCAAGAGTTTATATCAAGAAAATTTTGCTTTATACATTGCTTATAACTTTCACAGCTTTCTCTGGCCACTCTCTCGCCACATGTTTCTTCTATCAAAAAATTTGAAATAATTAATGCTAATTCAATCTGTTGGCAGCTTAAACTACTACATTTTTGACTCCCAGAAAGCGTATTTTCCCCAAGGCATTCTCTGACAAAAACTAAGTCGCGATTTGAGATAGAAGGGCTTAATTCTGAATTTGTAGAACTGCCCAATTTATAGCTTACAACTCCTGAAACGGCAATAATCAGAACTAATAATCCGATAAACCATGATAGAATCAATACGTAATTATCTCTTTTTCGCATATTTAACATAATCAAAGTTATTTATAAATTAATCCATTTACTAAATTTTTAATTACCATGCAAAAATTCTTCCTACAGCTTTCCTTTATTTTCTGTTGTGAAATTCAAGATAAATGCCTGCAACTATTAGCACCGTCCCTCCGAGAATGATTCTAAGATTCAAGGCCTCATTCAGCAAAAAGAAGGCGGCGCTTATGCCTGCAAGAGGCATTACTATCATTATGATTATAGAGCTTATCTCCGCTCCAACTTTTTCCAGCCCTAAATTGTGGAAAAGATAGGCAAATCCTGTAGAGAATATTCCTAATCCTAAAACAAGCCATAAAGTATTGCCTGACAAATTGCCAAAGCCAAATATAAATGGAGCTGGCAATAATATCAATGAAGCAAAAATAAAATACCAGATAACACTTCCAATTTTATGATCCTTTCCTTCCTTCCTCATCCATATAATGAGCAAAGAATATGAAATCGCCTGCACAAACGCAATCAAATTTCCTAATTGATTTTCTCCAGCTTTAAACGGATTAATTATTATAATTCCGGCTATGGCAATAATCAGAGTAATAATTTTTGTACGCGTTATCTTCTCTTTTAAAACAAAATAAGCGCCGATTAAAACAAGAAATGGGGCAAAATTAGTTATTAGAACAACATTCTGCACAGGTGCAAATGAATTGGCCAGGATAAATAAGGAAAAAGTAACGACCATTAAAAAACTGATTATAAAATAATTAGAAACATCTTCCTTCTTAATCTTGTACCATTTCTTGTCCATGAATGGAACTACAATTATAATGAAGATAAGTGCAAGCAGCATTCTGTAAAATGCGAGAGTCATGAAATGCACATCGCTTCCTATCAGCTTTACAAATATTCCGATCAGGCCGACAAAAATTCCCGCGAGAATCAGGTAGATATAAGATTTTTTAGAAATCATTTTCATAATAAAAACAATTCCCATATATTTAAATACGATGATTTTCTTCAATTATTTTAATGGGTAGATTATATGGCCGAATAGAAAGCATCATTGAAAAAGATATTTTGCCTGGTTCTGATGGTGTTGAAAAATTCTTTAAAGAAATGAGAGAAGAAGGATATGAAGGACGGGAGACAATCACACTTGTAGGAAAGGAATTCTTTGGAGTAAAAAAATTTGCAGGCCAATACCTGGAAAACCGCGGATTTTTAGTTAAATATACAGACAGTCTGGAAGATGCCGGAGCATCTGAATATAAAATTCAGGTTGAGACATTTTTCAAGTTAAAGACAAAAAGTGGAATCAGAGAAAGAAAAATTAGAAAAAAACTTCGGGAAAAGTTTTTACACCATAACAAAATCTTAGCCGAATCTATTAACTAAAGGGTTATACTCCTTGCCCTAAAGGGCAAGGCTTCTATGCGTGATGCATATCCTGATTTCTCACGTAATCTATTGCTCTCTCAACCTGACTAAATCCGAGGCTGGAAGCAAACTTCCCAGGGCTCCA
>DANJ01000004.1 GCA_002497285.1 Candidatus Pacearchaeota archaeon UBA92 | reverse complement strand
AGATTCAGAAGTAGAGGAAGATTCGTTTGAGCTTGAACCTGAATTAGATTCAGCAGTATAAACTGTGAAATCAAAAGCCCCACGATTTACATTTCCTTCAGAATCATAAATATTAGGGTGATTAAACCCAGGAATAGCTATTCCTGTCCCAGTGATATTTGCCAACCCATCACCAGAATAACTAAAGTTGCTTCCTGCCAAATTCGTTATGGTTATATTTCCGGAGGTAGCATTGTTTCCGATCATTTCGCTCCCTGATGAGATATGCGTGTGATTGAAGACTATGTCTCCATAAGGATTATATTGCACATTTCCTCCACCAGAAAGAACCTCTATAATATTATTAAGATGAACAAAGTTATAGCCAGTCGTGTTCTGAGATCCAGATAAGTCTGTTCTTATATTGACTGTTTGAGTAATAGTTAAATGGGCAAATAAAACGTTACTAAAGAATCCCTGATATTGGGAAAGTGGGGTTTCCCTAGGGTTTGAGTTGTTAGTTAAAATATTTACAAAAGCGCAATCTTCACAACTAGCGGCTAAAGCATCATTACTTTGTAAAAACAAATTTTGGGTATCAATTAGGTTAGTGGCCTTGAGCCCATATATAATTGTGTTTTTTCCTCCTTCATGAGCATGATTATCTCCATTGAACGTTTGAAATAAATCAGTATGAAAAGTTTGAACACTTCCATCTACTGTATCTACAAAAGAATTTACTATAAATCTATTATTTCTAAAAACATCTGCGGCAATTTGTTTCATAGTAGAATTTCTTACAAGTTCTGCAGATTCAAAACCAAATGAAGTATTAGAGATATAAGAGTTTGTATAAAATTTGACCATATCTCCCCTGATAAAAGTAGAAGTGTGATTCCACCCTCGTGCATCTGTAAAATTAACATTATCAAACCAAACCCACCTGTTCCTAACAGATGTGTCTATGTCATAGTATTGTGAAAAGTTTGACAATTCAAACCTAAGATTTTTGTATCTTACAAAAGGTTTGTTTACCTCAATATTATCTGAACTATTTAGGCCTTGAATTATAACATTCTCACTTGACAAATTATCTAACGACGAAATAGTTACCCAATATTTCCAACTTTCAGAACTAGAGTTTCCTTGCAAAACATAATTGCCTTCAGCAGAAAGAACAATCTCCTCCCCGTCGGACGCGCTGTAAAGAGCCCTATTTATTGTCCTATACGGGTTGGTCATACTTCCATTTCCAGTCGTATCATTTCCGTTTGTAGAGACATAAGTTGTATTAAAAACTAAAGATCCCCCAGAGTTTGAGAACAGAATTAAGTCCACAAAAAGTTCTCTAATACCCCGAGGATATTCAAAATTAACAGACTCAACCTGTCTTGGTAGCCCCTCTCCCGAAGGATAAGCAACAGCACTTACATTAATCATTCCATCATTAAAATCACTGGCATTTAACGTCGTCCAATACTCCCACACTCCTGTTCTGGGATTCAGAGACATTTCAGTAACGTTTGCAAATGTTGAGTTACCTGCCTGATCTGTCGCATTAAATGTGACGCTAACTATCCCAGTTGTATGAAATGCAACAACCCCTACTTCGAAAGTATCATTAAATATTTGTCTTGGAACAACATCAAACCTCGCTATTGCTCTTGGCGAAGATTCAACAACATGTAAAACTTCACTAGCAGAATCGGATGTGAGGTTATCATTGCCATCGAATTCTGCTTCTATATAAAAATCATTATACTGGCCAGAAATGTTTGTTCTATTAAATGAAAGCTGTTTAGAAAAAGGAGCAGTATCATTTATTAAAATTGTCCTATTATTCACAGTATCATTTTTATAGACTACGACTCTTCCGCTTCCTGTTGAAAATGAAACATTTATTGTCAAATTAGTATTATTCTTGACCCATTTGCTACTCCCTCCTGAAATATTATTCAAATAAAGAGTTAGGTTGGAGTTTGCTTTAGTAACAGTATAATATCTCTGCCCGGAGCTATTTAAGAAACTAGCTGTGCTATTAGCCCACCAAGTATAATTGTAAGTTGCTGTTCCCAGGTCAGTTCTGTTAAAGCTGTAAATATTGCTTCCTCTGCTATAAATCTCATTAGTAAAATTACTGCCTTGCCATTCCATCCATACAGTGTCTACATTCTCCGAGGTTGTAACATTAAATTCATAAAATGCTCCTTGAGAATAATTTGTTCCATTAACAGGAGAGACTTGATAGTTAGAAAATGTTGGGGGAACACTAGTATTCACAAAAAACGTGACACTTGTTGAATTCAAATTATTGCTTGTATCATTTGCATAAAAGATGTAAGTGTGACTTCCATCACTAATTGTCTCACTTGTAGCCTCCGAATAAGTCACATTGGCGGTCTCATTATAATACCAATAACTATCAATAAAAGCATTGTCTGTTGCTGAGAAGTCTATTGTTATATTTGATACAGTATAAGTTGTATTAGTAGGTGAAGTTACTGTTATCACTGGCAATTCATTGTCTGTCCCTGTAAAAACCTGACGTTCCTCTGTATTGTTTTTATTGCCACTTGTATCTACTGCATATCCCTTAAAGCTATGCCTTGATGCAGAAAGACCTGTAAAGTTATTCTCATACTTATATACAGAGGCATTGTATAATAATTGTATCTCTGATGCAGAAAGACTTCGATTAAAGATCAAAACCTCATCAATAGATCCATTAAGATAATATCTAGAATTATCAACGTCCCCTCCTATGCCTGTTTCTCTTCTTCCATCTGGGTCATTAATATGTCCAAAAGTCAGATTAGTGTTTGAATTTAGAAAAACTCCGTCTTGATAGATAGAAATTCCAGTTCCATTGAAAGACGCCGAAACATGATACCATCTATTGGTTTGTATGTTTTTAGAAACATTAGAATGGGATACTTGAAGAATAGAAGATCCATCGGAAATTGTAAATTGAATTCTCGGAGAGGTTGTGATTAGTCTAAGTTCATAGACTGTAGCAAGTTGGTTGCCTCCGACAGTTCCCCTTGCAAAAATAGTCTGTGAACTAGTAGTTAAATTAGAAAAAGCCATTACCCAAGCAGAAATAGTAAAGTTATCCCCAGTCATATTAAAATCATTCGGAGTCCCCAGATCAACTCCGTTCAAATTATCATCAATGCCATTTGAACTAAAGGAACCGTTAAATCTTCCTGAAGCATTTAGTGAAGCGTTAGTGCTTCTTATTGTTCCATTATTTCCCCTTCCACTCCAGTCATAAACTCTTGTATCATTTTCTCCGACACTTGTATCGTTATCAAATCTCCACCATCCAACTAGACTATTATCAAAATCAACGAAACTATAATGGTCCCCTGTCGAAGTAGTAGAAAGATTCACATAAATGCTGTCAGCATTCTGCGTTGAGCCATTCGCCGGCGTCGGGCTGACAAACTCAATCGTTGGAGCGACGGCAAGAACAAAAACAGCAAAGAGAACAATAATCCCTATAAGGAACAACATCAAGGGAAAAGACAATTTCATTCTCTGGAACCACATCCGCCCCCCCCCCAACGCAAGCCCGAAACACAATTATCTTTAACTACCCCCTTTTTCATCCTCTTTAAGGGGATTTTTTATTTATAAATATTGAGTTGTAAGTTCATCAAGCCCTCCTCTTCTTCCTGTCTTTTTCCTTTTCAAAACCCTCAATCTGTTTTTGCCAGTAATCCTTAAGCCAGGGCTTTTCATGCGCAAACTTCTCAATCTTCTCTTTATGTTTTTCTATCTGCTTTTCAAGACTTTCAATTCCTTTCTCTAATCTCTTTTTCCTTTCCATTTATCCCACTTCTCTATCACTTCAGTCAGATAATCATGGAGTTTCTGCGCTTCATCTGGCGCAAGGTCTCTCTTTTCTTTTTTTCCTGCCTTCACTCTTAAATATCCCTCATAAGCTTCCATGCTCCCAGTTGTATTTTTTATTAATCTCTTAAGCTCTTTTGTACTCCATTTTTTACTTCTTTTCAAACACTCAAGAATATACAGCGTTCTAAGGCCAAGTATTAATGAATAGGACAAACTATCGCCCAATTTATTTCCCTTATTTGCAAGGTTAATAAGTTCTTTATTGACTTTCAAAGAGGATTTTGTTAAGTCCAAAATAGGTTTTACGTTTTTCTTAGTCAAATGAACTTTTTTATATTCTTCAATCAGGTTGCTATTCAATATTGGCTTGGCCTCTTTCAGCATAGGCAAAAGAGGAATAATATTTTCCTTTAGCTCTTTCTGAAGACTTTCATCAGATATAAGCAGGACATCATACCTGCCTTTCTTGATTTTCTTATTTATTCCATTCGTGATAACAAGGACATCAACATCGCTTTCTCTCGTTTCATCACCTCTTCCATAACTGCCAACAATGTAAATCCCCATAATATCATTCAGGTATTCTTCAGTAATGTCAAAAATATCTTTTCTGATATTCAAAGGTTCTTCTACAAGGACTACTCTCGCCTTTCCATTGAGCCATTCTCTTGGCAGTATGACTCCTGCCGAATTGCCTACCTGCACTATTTCCTTTACACGTTCCTGCTTATTTATCATGTTATAACATAGTTATAACCTTATTTAAGCCTTTCTTTCTGACTTCAATCCTGCTCTCGGAATCAACTCTTAACTCCGCATAAAAAGATTTATAAACTATAGCCAATTATATAATAACTATGGATACAACTATACAGATAAGCAAGGAACTGTTGAACAAACTAAAGGCGTTTAAGATTCATGAAAAGGAAAGCTATGAAGATTTAATCTGGGATCTATTAGAGGACCGAATGGAGTTATCTGAAGAGACAAAGAAAAATATTGCCGAAGCAAGAGAACAGGTGAAAAGCGGAAAGACAATATCCCATGAGCAATTAAAGAAAAAGTACAATATTACTTAAATGTATGAAATTGAATACTCTGAAAAAGCTGAAAGGTTTCTTGATAAGTTAGATCATAAAGAAAGGGAAAGAATAATCAAGGCTCTTGAAAGAATAAGGATACGACCTGAGCATTTTATTGAGAAACTTGTAGGAGAGGAAGGATTCAAGTTCAGAGTTGGTAATTACAGGGCTTTTTTGGATTTAGATAATGGAAAACTTATTATCTTAGTTTTAGAAATCGGTCACAGAAAAAATGTCTATAAAAAATAACGGCATAACTATATATACTCCATTCACCTCAATAAAACATGGTCGCAATATCTCTTACAATATCAGCAGTTCTTGCAATTATCCTTGGAATAGTTGTATTGGTGTTTCCTAAGCTTTTGAGATGGGCTGTCGGCCTGTATCTGATAATCTTTGGTGTGCTTCAGCTTACAGGAAATTATTTAAGCTTCTCTCCATTTTAGAAGGACATGGGCTTGATAAGACATAAAACTCACAACTATTTTATAGGTGGCGAACAGTTCAAGAAAGAATTGGTTTCACAATTACGTTTTCTTATTATAGTTACATTTGGATTCACAATTGCGTTCACCTGGCGACAAACAATTTTCGACACAACCCAGTCTTTAGTGCATTTTATTACTCATATTGAAAGTTCAACAACTCTTTCAGTCTTAACTTCCTTAGCAATAACTTTGATAGGATTATTAATCATTTTACTAACCTCTAGATTTCTGAATCCAAAGAATTATTGAAAGTAATAAAATTTATAACTACAATTCTTATCGAGTTTTATGGGCTTTAATATTCCAAGGAAAAGTTTAGCTGTACCTCATTTAGTTCACTTGCTAAACCAACAGCTTCCTTATTTTTCTCCTGAACAAACAAAAGTATATGATTTCGATGGAAAAGATGCCTTAGCTTTAGGTCTAAAAAATAGAGACACAAGAGAAACACAAGATGCCATATGCTTAAAGATAGTCGCTGCAAGGGGTTATGAGCGTTTCAATGAGCACTTAGATGCAGCATTTTGTTATAACTGGGCTTCGAGAGCAGCAAACGAATTGGTAATTGCCATGAAAGATGAAACTTTTAGGCTTATTGATTTTAGATGCGCATATAGAACTATTAGAAATTGTCAAAAATTAATAGCAAACACTGAAACTTCTGAAGATGTAGAAAAAAAGATAAGAAGGATGCGCTCCTTTGCGCAAGAGACAATAGAAAGGACAGCGAGGATATATGATGAAAATAGGCTAAGCTTCCTTGCGATAAATTCATCCAGGTCAAGCTTAATTTTATATGGAGACCCAAGTCATCAATGGTTCTCCTAAATAAACATAACTATACAGCGATAAAGCTTATAACCTTCAAGTCTCTTATCTACTATGCGTCTGAATTTACCAGAGTCGCTGACACCTCAGAAAGTTTTCTATTTAATGATTATGCCGAAATTTCCGCATCTTTCGCCCCAAGATGTTGACGAAATCGACCTCACAGCGAGGACAGTTTTTGAAAAGAGAGAATTCGAAAGAGCACTTCCTTTAGAAATAATGGCTGCACGAGGACATCAGATACTCAATTCAAAATATACAGATTTAAGTCAAGGATTTTGTTGGGACAGGGCAGCGAAATCAGCTTATGAATTAATAAGTGCAGACTATTTTTTTGCACTCATAGAGACTTGTTGTGCATACAATGGGGCTCAGGTTTATGCAGGTGTTCTTGCAGGAAGACAATCTGGTGAAATCTTAAAAAGCAAGAGACTAAGTTTGGCTAAAAGCGGATTGCATTGTCTTGGTATGAGTTTAGAACACGCTTCAATAGAACTTGGCGCATTTTCCGACGGAATAGATTCAATTAGAGATGAAATACCTCCGAAATTTCATAACTGGTTCTTAGAAGAAAATCATTTAGCTAGAAAAATTGCGTAGGTATTTCTATTTCTTAACAAATTCTCTTACTAGCTTAAGAACTTCTTCTTTTTTATTAGGTAAAAAGTTAATCGAGCCAGCATTCTTATGTCCTCCACCCGTTGCAAACGCGCCAGGCGATTTTTTATTTATCTCTGCAATCAATCCATGAACAGAAAAATCTGCTTTATCAGTTGCTCTTATTGTAATAGCACTCGACATTATTCCAATTGTTACAACACTATCAAGTCCTTTTTCTTTTTGAATGTTATCATGAAGTAATCCAACGGCCTTTCCAGGTTTTGGATAAAATCCGAATCCGGGGAAATTTCCCTCGATATCTATCGTTTGTAAATTCACCGAGCCAAGTTTTTCAACTTTGGCGCCAGCCTTTGCCATTTCAAGCCCAATTTTTTCAAGACTTTCAATATAAGGAGCCATCAAATTAACAAGTTCTTTCTGTTTTTCTCTTGGTTCTCCAAATATAATCTCAATGTATTCTCTTGCTTCCATAAATCTCAATTTAGCAGAAACAAAATCAATCACACTTGCAATATCTTTTAATAATTTTCTAGAATATCCCTGCTTTTCAGCAATATGTACATATTTCTCAATATCTTCAGGGTTATTCAAATCAATTCTATCTGCCAAGCCAGCCATTGCAGGAATCTGTTCTATGTTTTCAACTTCATAAATAAATCTGGCAAGTTCAGAGCATAACATTCCTGCAGAGAATTTTTGTCCATCTTCACCTACTAGAAATGGACTTATATGTACTAATACCTCGTCGCTAATCACATCTTTATCAAAAAAATGGTGATCTATAACAATAAATTCCATGCCGTGAACTTTGCCTTGTTTTATTCCAAACAAGTCCTGTTCGCTTGAACCATTATCTGCGATTATTACAAGGGGCATCTTATTAGAAAATTTAGCAACATTTCTCAATGAGTTTGCAGTATCTCGTATAGAATCATCAATTTCATAAAATGGCGCAGAACATGGTGCTCGAGTATAAAATTCCCACGCACTCTTTCCACCTCCGTGTTGTTTTTCCACAAGGGGAACTATTGCCTTTTCTAAAGAATACCCTGCAGCATACCCATCTGCATCATTATGATGTCTAACAATGATAGGCCTATTTTGCATTATGGCCAACTTAATTTCAGTAGCTGCGTCAATAAATCCCGTTTTTAATTTATCAAGTATTTTGCTTTTAATCATAAAATCAATTTCTCTTGGTTTAGACCTATTTCTCAAAAGTTCTTTTATTTTGTTTTCAGCTTTCGTTCGGCCTTCTTCAGTAAGTTTATCAATACTTATTATTTCTCCTTCAAAAGCATCATTATATTCTTTAATTTTTATTTTAGCACTAACATAATCCCCATCGTTTATTTCTGGATGAGCCCTCTCGCCAGGAGATAAAAATCCCTTTAGGGTAAAACTACTAGTGCCATCATTTATAGAAAATAATGTAGGTCCTGGAGTTTGCGAGACTCTGTCTAACAACCCTGAAATTATGAAAACCTTTCCCACTGATTCAGGGCTTATTTCTTCCAGACCAATCTCTCTAGCTTCGACATGCTTCCCTTTACTAAAATTTTTTTTCTTCATTTTATCCATCGCCTCTTCTCTTAATTAAATAATAAAAAAAATATAACTTATTTTAGGATTTAATATCCTTTCTTCTTTTTATAACAGTTGCTACAAAATACTGGTTTTCCTTGAGTTGGTTTGAAGGGAACCTCGCATTCCTGCTTACATTCATCACAAGTTGCCTTGTGCATTTCCCTTGGACCTTGGTTAAAACTTCCGCCTCCTCTAAATCCGCCTCGGTCTCCGCCCCTGTTGAATCCGCCTGAGCTTCTTCCTCTACTATCTGATTTTCTTTCCATTTTTCCTCCTTACAATTCTTAGAATTAAATTCTACCCTCTATTCCGTCGACCTTCCCTCCAGATGCGACTTCTAATACTTTAATCTTAAAAATTAATTTCTTACCTGCAAGAGGATGATTAAAATCAACAATAATCTTATCTCCAGTTACCGCCTTTACTACTACAGGGAATTGCCCACCGTCAGGAGTGCCCATAATTAAAACCATTCCAGGCTTAGGTTCTTCCTTTCCTTTTATTATGTCCTTTGGTATCTCTTTCTTCAAATCTTCTTTGTAATCTCTATATCCTTCTTCAGGCTCAACTGTAAATTCTTTCTCTTCTCCCTCTTTCATTCCTAAAACTGCTTTATCAAATCCAAGGATTACTTGGTTGCTTCCAACAGTAAATTCAAGGGGTTTTTTATGAATCTTAGAACTATCAAATACAGTCCCATCTTCGAACCTACCTTCATATTCTACCTTTATTTCGTCTTCTCGCTTAATCATCAAAACCTTGAAAGAATGAGGCTACCCATTCAAACATATATTAGTCAAAAAAAAATGGAGTATTTAAGTCTTTCCACCTATTTCTTTAACATCGTGATAACCTATTTAAGCTAAAAGGACTAATTAATAAAATGATTAGAAAAGAAATTTTAATACTTCTCATTATCTCAATTTTACTTTTTCTAGGTGCAACAATTTTTTATTTTTCTGGAACACTTAACTCTCCAGCTCTAAATTTACATCCAGTATTAGAAGAATGCAATTCCCTGATTTATAATGGAGAGAACAGTATAAATCTCCTAATTTTCGGGGAAGAAAAAGAATCATTAGAATACGCAAACTATTTTCTAAAAACTCCTCCATTTGAAGAATATAGTCATAGTTTCAATTTTTATTACATAACTCCTGAGAGCTATAAGCCGACGTGTAAAATATTCCAAGGGATTGCAACTCTTTGCTATTCAAAGGAATTAATCAAAAAGGCAGCCTCTTGTCCAAACATAGATCACATAATTGTTCTTGATGAACAACCAGGAGAAATAAGAAGTTCATCATATCTGAACGTGATGAGCATAAATAAAGCTCATCCTCTAACTGTTTTAATTCATGAGTTTGGTCATTCTTTTGCTAATCTGGCAGAAGAATACAAGACTAATCAAGCCCCAGTAAGAAAATCCGAAAATTGTCAATCCTCTTGCGATGATTTTACCGGAGAAATAAATGGATGTTTCCAAGAATGCTCAAAATCTAACTATTATAGGACAATCAATTCAGGCATCATGCGCACTCTTTCAAATTCAGATTATGGATTATATAATCAAAATCTTATCATCAAACTAATAGAAAAAAAGATAGCAAAAGAAAAAACAATCACTGGAAAAGCAACAACCGACAATAATCCTTGCACAGAACAAAGCTATTACCTCATAGAAGCCAGAAAAATTAACAAAGGTTTGGAAGTGATTGACAAATCAATCCAGACAGGCTGTCCTGAAAATCCCCAGGATATTGGAGAAGGTACTACTTACGATATTTATTCCCCAGATTCATCTCTAGCTTTAGGAAAAATAAGAAATGAAATCTTCACAGATAATCAAGAGATTATTAATGATGAGGGCGAAATCGAAGGATATGTTTTTGATTCTTCCCAAGAAGGAGAAACATTCATACTTACCGCTAGTTATAAAGAGAAATCAACACTTGAATTAGTAGATGCAGACACAGGACAAAAAATAATTGAAAATCTTGAAGGTTCAACAGATTTCAGAGGAAATTTAGCATGTCATTTATAAAAAACAAAAAAGGAATATCTGAAGTGATTTCTGTAGTCATGATAATAATGCTCACAGTTTCTGCAGCTGCAATAGTCTTCGCCACAGTGAGGTCTTCTATTTCTCAGCTTTCTCCAGGGATAGATTGTACAACACATACAATTTCGAATACATTATCTGTAAAATATGCCTGCTATGATAAAGAATTAAATCGAATCGAATTAACTATTAAAAGAAATATAAATGAAGATTCAATCTCTCGCGCAGATTTTAAAATTCTTGGAGAGGGTTCAAGTGAAGAATTAATTTGTGGCAACACTTGCGGTGGTTGCAATCTTCTATCCCCTGGAGAAACAAAAAATTACTATCTTGAAGAACTAAAAATAAAAAACCCCGAATCCGTAGTTCTGTCAGTAGATGGATGCACATTAGAAAAAACAACAATAAGACCTTGCTAACTCTCTAAAAATCTGCTTAAATCACTAAATAAAGACTTAAATAGAGGTTCGTTTTAATTGAATTAGAAAAGAGGACAATGGAAGCACTAACTAGACTCCAGACCGAATTAAAACTAAGAGGATTTTCTATTTTAACTATAAGAAACTATTCTTTTTTTGTCAATAAATTTTTAAAAAGCGCAGGAAAAGAGGCAGAAGAATTAACAGAAGAAGACGTAAGGATATATCTTGCTTCAATGTTCGATACAAAGTCTAGAAATACAATCATGCTTGCCGCGGCTGCAATAAAGTTTTTTTTCACCGAAATTCTCGGAAAGGAAGTTGGTAAAATAAAAGTGCCGAAAAAAGAAATGCAACTCCCCGAAGTCCTCACAAAAGAGGAAGTGAAAAGATTAATAGATTCTGCAGAAACAAAAAAGTCAAGACTTCTTATTTCACTATTGTATTCTTCAGGGCTTAGAGTTTCAGAGTTAGTTAATCTAAAACCTACTGAGATAAATTTTGATGAAAATACTGGGAAAGTAAAAAAGGGAAAGGGTTCAAAGGATAGGATGTTCATAATTTCGGAAAATTTAGCAAAAGATTTAGGAGATTATCTAAAAAAGAAAAAAGAACATCAATATGTTTTTTCTAAAGACAAACCATTAACAACAAGGAATATACAAAAGATTGTAAAAAATTTAAGAGTTAAAGCGGGCATAAATAAAAAAGTAACTCCCCATACATTGAGGCACAGTTTTGCAACCCATCTCCTTGAAGAAGGTACAGACATAAGAATGATCCAAACATTATTGGGCCACGCTTCGTTGAACACAACTCAATTATATACACATATTTCTTCAGAACAAATTAAGAAAATAAAAAATCCCCTTGATTCTATATAATTATCTCTTGGAACTCTGTCTCATTGCTCTTGCTTTAGAATCTCCAGGTTTGTAGGCTTCCTTTCTTCGGGTATCTGCAATAAGCATGTTTCTATCATATGCAACTATCGCTTTTCTTAATTCGGGGGATTCAGTAAACTTGACAAGGGCCTTGGCAATAGCTAGTCTTGCAGCTTGGATTTGTCCTTCAGTACCTCCCCCTTTAACATGAACATCCAAATCAAAATCAAATTTTCCTAAAACTTTTTTACATATTTCCATCGGTTCTGACAGTGCGAGTCTATGAAATAACCTTAAGTCGCTATGAGGTACACCATTATAACTTACTTTTCCAGTCCCTTCTCTTATCCTTGCCTTGGCAACTGCCATTTTTCTCTTTCCAGATACAATCATTATTTTCATTAAATCTCTTTACTCAAATCTTTCAATTTAATTGTTTTTCTCTTTTTTTCCTTGCCTGCAAGAATTTTTTTTGAGTCTTTATATTCTTCAGGAGTATCATTATAACACATTACTCTTCTGAGCGCATCTTTTCCTCTCATCTGTCGATGGGACAACATTCCTCTAATTGTCCTTTTAACAATTCTTTCTGGATGTTTAGGAAAAAATGGACCCGCCAAACTCGAACCTCCAAGTTTTCTCATAAACTGATATTCTTTTATTATAGATCTTGAATTTCCCACAATAACAACACTATCGCAATTAACAATAACCATTTTTTTCCCCAACAATGCTTGTTTTGCAACGTAGCTTGCTAATCTTCCAAGCGTCGCATTTGTTGCATCTATAATCACTTCATTCATTTTATTATTTTAACTCCTTCCGCTTTATTATTTATATTTATTTCTTCTAAAATACTCACTGCTTCACCCTTGACATTTTTTATTTTTTCTTTGGCTTCCTTTGAAAAACCAACTGCACAAATTCTAACCCTTTTGCTAATTTTTCCATTTCCTAAAACCTTTCCCACAATAATCACAGTATCGCCTTCTCTTGTTTCTTTATCTATTTCATTCAAATTCACGCTAGAATAATTTTTTCTACTACCTGATAAAATTCTAGCCAAATTCGCCCATTTAGGATTTTTATGGGCAGCCCTCACAGTTTCAACTATTTTAGGATTATTTTTTCTCCTTGCCCTTTCCTTAATTTTTGTTTTGCTTATCATTTTTATCCATGCGGGAAGAAGGATTCGAACCTTCGCAGGCACTAAGCCACTGCGACCTTAACGCAGTCCGTTTGACCGCTCCGGCATCCCCGCTTACTTTACTGCATTCTCAAATTCAGTCAAATTCTCTCCCAAAGCCAAAATGGCTCCGATTAAAATATCCTTTGCATCAATTTGCCCCCACGATTCTACGAAAACAATAATTTCCCCCGAATTCTTTATAGCTTCTTTATCAAGTTTTGTTATTTCATCAACTTCTGTTTCTCTCAAATCACATATCCAGGAACTTCCCCTTTTTTCAGGTTTAATCAAACCCTTAGATTCTTTTATTATTTTTTCAACTTCAGGTTTTGAGGATTTAACTTCAAATAAATCCTTATAATAAATAAACCCTGGAGAATGTTTTGCATGATTTATTCCCTTTCCTAATTTTGCAGTAGCCACCAATTCAATTTCTTGTCCTTCTTCCAAGAGAGTCAGAGGAATTGTGTCATAAACAAGTTTCGGAGAGCCCTTAAAATCTCCGGAATAAACCCAACAAGGTCCCTTCTTAGTAAGTTTCAAATCAACAGCAGTTTTATTATTCATTTTCTTTTCAGTTTTTAATGGAACCAGTCCGATTCGATGAGCCAAGAATTCATCATACAAGGCAGAATCATTTTTGTATATTTCAACTTCATCAACGGCAAGAACAGGTACTTCATCGACGCTTCTTCTTATAGCATTTGCTAAGCTATAATTAGCTTCCATTCTAAAAATGAAATTTTCAGGCGTCTTTTCTATTATTTCCATGTTTATTTTATGAAATATTCCCTTTTAAACTCTTCTCCCTCTCTTTCCTCCTTTTTTCTTTGGTCCACCACGAGGAATTTTAGTAGTATCAACAACACTCACAATTTTGAAATCTTTTCCAAGCGTTTTTACAGCTTCATGACCCCCAGGCCCAAGGCCAGGGTTTCCTGTTTGGGATTTAACTCTAATGTATAATCCAGTTATTCCTACATCCTTTGCTCTTTCAGCAGCTTTTTTCGCTACAAACATAGCTGTAGTAGGGTTAGCTTTCAATCTACTGTGTTTGGTAATCATTCCTCCAGAAACTCTTGAAATCGTATTTCCAGCGAGATCAGTTATATGAACGATTGTATTATTATAAGAACTAAAAATGTAAACTATTCCAATATTTTCTTCTTTACTTTTTTCTTTCTTCATAATCGGTTCTTCCTTTTCAAGACTAGTTTCATTCATCTTCTCTACACCTTCAACTTTCTCACTCATTGCTTACCCCATCCTCAACATTCTCATCTTTTGGTTTTTCTTTCTTCACCTTTCTCTTCACCTTTAATTCAATATTCTTTTCTTCACTTACCTTGACAAGATAACTGGGAATATTAACTGCCATTTTATTTATCCAAATCTTTTTATGGACTATCATTTGTCTGGCCTGTTTCGGTGTTGTTGCCAAACCTCTGGAAAATACAACTGTGGCCAATCTTCTTTTCAATATGTCTTCTTTACCAAGTGCAAGAACATCTGAAATAGAATTAACGCCTAAGCCAATCTCATTTAATTTATCGAAGAAAGTTTTCTGAATATCTTTTTGTGCAGTAATCAGACCCTTTGCTCTATTTCTAAAATATTTTACCCTCGCTTCCGCCTTCCAAATCTCTTTCTTATTTTTCAATCCATATTTTATAACTAATTTATCTTCAGACTTAATTCTGACGCTATCATAAGCTTTTTTGGGTCTGTCATATCTTTTATGTTTTCTTTTCATTTTTAGCTTTTCTTACCCGTTTTTGATTTTTTAACGCCTACTGCAACACCAGTTGTTCTAAAGTGACTCCTTGTGCTTTGTCCTCTTGTAGGCTGTCCAAGAGAGTGCCTTAATCCTCTATAGCTCTTTATTTTCTTTAGCCTCTTTATATCAAATTCTTTCTTTAAGTCAAGATCAACTCCAAGAAGATGTTCATCTTTACCAGTGTCAAAGTCTCTTTGTCTATTTCTAAGAAATACGTAAAATTTTGGATTTTTTAGCTCTTCTTCTATCTTTTTTAGCTCTTCTTGACTCAAATCTCTGATTTTCTTTAGCCTATCGATTTTAAGTTTTGTGCAAATATAATTTGAAATGCTCCAAGAAACACCCTTTATTCTTGTAAGCCCAGTATAAACATTCTTACTTCCAGGAATGTCCTTGCTTACAATTCTAACAAGTACTTCTTCTCTATCTTCATGTTTTCTTTTGTCTTCTGCCATTTTATGTAAATATTGTTTGTCTTGGGTTTTCAATCAGTTCTTCCCAAATTCTTTTCTCAACCGTCTTTTTTGGGTCCGGAAGTCCCTTAACTCTTTCTTTCAAATCCTCGAAAGATTCGAAAGGCTTTTTTGCCCTTTCGGTCAAAATTTCTTTGGTATGCTTTTTTCCAAGTCCTGGCAGAAGTTCAATTTGATGCGATCTCGTGTTAATTGCCTGAGCAGAATTAAAAAAGTCTATGAATTTTTTTTCATGCTCCACAACAACACGTTCGATGAACTTCTGTAGTTGGATCTTCGCAGTCTCTGTAAGCTTCTCTTGAGGAAGTCTACCTTGTATATAGTATATCTTATTTCTTTTTTCTGGACCTATATAAACCTTTTCATCAAGTGTAAATGTGACTCCCCTACTAGGGATTAACTGTAGAAGGGAAAAGTGTTCTTCACCTATAGCCTGGACTAAAGGATTCATTTTTCCTTCCATTGGATAACCATAAGGAAGATAATCTAATACAATAGCATAATCGTCTTTTTGTTTTGTCATGTTTAATACTTCTTGATAATTTCAAGGATGTCATTTGCCTCCTTTTCATCCAAAGAAACTTCTTTGAATATCTTATTTAATTCTTCTAAATCTTTTGGAAGAAAGTCAATTATTTTCACAACAAACTCTTCTTTTATTTTAGCATTGTCAAGGGCATTCAATTCTTCCATAAGCGCTTCAGCCTTTTCTTTCTTAATTTTGCAAAATTTCTTTAAGTAAGTCTCTAAGTTTTTTTTCTCTTCTAAATCTCCCACTAGCTCTTTGACTTGTGCAAGGCCCAACGGATTCATTTCCAAGACTTTCATTTACTTCCCTCTATTTTTTTAAGGTGAACAGGCTTAATAACATATTGTTTAGGCAAATTAAAATCTTTTATTTCAACAACATATGCTCTACCTCTCTTACATACAACTACTCCAGTCCTTCCTTGTATTCGTCTAGGGAATCCTGCATTCTGATTAAGTTCTCTTGCTATTGCTACATAATCTCCATCATTAAACTTCTGAAAAAATTTAGTGAACGGAATTTTTCCCTTCTCCCTTATTCTTTTATGTTTTAACATAATACTACCTAAAAATAGCAGTTTAAAAAGCTTTCCAGAACTCAGAAAGGCATACCTTCAGTAACACTTCCCTGATGAAGGTCCCCTTTTTTCCTCGCACCCTCCATATTTTCTTTTATAGCTCCAAACATTTTTTCGCCCCACACACCTTCTCCACATGATTCACAAACATCTACCACACTTTCAGTATCAATTTCTTTAGAACAATAAACACACCTCTTTGCCATGTTTCTACTTCTCACAAATAAAGTTTATAAATCTTCCCAACGGCTTTGTCCGGAATTAAATAAATCTCAAAAATTAAAA
>DANJ01000015.1 GCA_002497285.1 Candidatus Pacearchaeota archaeon UBA92 | reverse complement strand
TTTAGGGCAAGGAGTATCACGTATATGGATGAAATTTCTGACTTTGATTCCAATGTCCTTGTGAGGAGACATAAATCAAAAGGTTGGATTATTTTATCAGTTGTTGTAATAATTAGCGTGTTAATTGGAATGTTCTATTTTGCATTTAGTAAAACTGTTTTCGATAATGCCTTGGATTCTAGGAGTAATACTATTGATTCTAGTTACAAAGAAGATTATGCTATTGAACTTGCTGAATGTGAGGATTATGCGGAAAAGGCAGTGGAACAAGGAGAAATTTCTGAAGAATATGCCGTTTGGGTTACGGATACGCGCTATTCTGAACTTGCAGAATCGACAGGAGAGGCAGGAATATGTAATGAAATTTCCAATGGAAATTCTAGAAATTATTGTCTAGCCTATTTCTCTTTTGATGCGAGTTATTGTGAGAACATCAATGAAGAAAATTTCAAGAGTTCTTGTTATTTTGAAGTTGCAATAAGGTCTAATAATTCAGAATTATGTGAAAACATAATTGAAGAAAGAAGTAGTGGTGAAGAGAAAGATAGGTGTTATATGGATATTGGTGGAAAAATGGGTGATTTGTCTATTTGTGATATGATTTCTGATGAGACTACATTTAGAGAGAGTTGTTATATCGATGTCGCAGTCAAGAATAAAGATAGAACAATTTGTGCCAGTTTGTCCGAGAGGAAACATGATGCTTGTTATGCCGATTTGGTCAGAGTTTTACCGGATATTACCCTATGTGAGGAAATTGTTAGTAAGACTACCTCTAATTTTAATAATTGTTATAGGTGGATTGCTGGGCAGACTGGAGATGCTTCTGTTTGTGAATTTGTAACTTCTTTTGGAAATGACAAAGAAAATTGTTTGAGGGCTGCTGAGAATTTTAAAAATGGCATATTTGAATAATTGGTATTATTGACTGATAAAATCTTTATAAACTGAGTGAGGTTTCTGAAAACATGGTTAAGGAAAAAGAAGAGGAAAAAGAAGTACCTATAGAAAGCGAAGGAAAATTAACTGATATTCCTGGAATTGGGCCAGGTATTGCTTCGAAATTGGAAGCTGCGGGCGTTTATGATTTAATGGGCTTGGCAGTCATGAGCCCTTCAGATTTAGCTGAAATGGCTGGTGTTGGGGCTGCTGTTGCCAGGAAAGCAATACAAGCTGCAAGGACCATGATGCAACTTGGCTTTATGTCTGGAGATGAGTTTGATAAGAAAAGGCAGGATGTTCATTATACTACTACTGGGAGCAATGCGTTGAACACTCTTCTTGGGGGAAAAGGAATTGAAAGTAAGTCTATTACTGAATGTTATGGTGCTTTCGGCTCTGGAAAGACACAACTTGGATTAACTCTTGCCGTAAATGTTCAATTTCCTAAAGAGGTAGGAGGAAATAATGGGAAGGCGGTTTACATAGATACTGAAGGAACTTTCAGACCAGACAGAATAAGACAAATTGCTGCAGGCCTTGGAGCTAATTCTGAGAAGGTTCTGAAAAATATTTTAGTTGCAAGAGCATTTAATTCAGATCATCAGATATTGCTTATAGACAGAATTGCTGAAATGATTAAGGAAGGTGAGCCTATAAAAATTGTAATCATTGATTCCCTTACTGCCCATTTTAGAGCAGAATTTTCTGGAAGGGGCCAATTAGCGGATAGGCAACAGAGACTTAACAGATATTTACATAACCTGATGAAGCTTGCTGAGAAAAGTAATGTTGCAGTTTATGTTACAAATCAGGTAATGAGTAATCCTGCGATGATGTTTGGAGACCCTACGACTGCAATTGGGGGAAATATAGTTGGACATGCTTCGACTTATAGGGTTTATTTAAGAAGAGGAAAACAAGGAAGCAGAGTTGCGAAATTGATTGATAGTCCTAATTTGCCTGATAACGAAGCAGTGTTTTTTGTAAGTGAGAAAGGCGTTGTTGACGAGGTTTAAATTCCTAGTTGTTTTCTTCCGTATTCCGTGACTATTGCTTGGAAAAGTTCATCATGCTTGTAACGATCAATCATTACATCTACATCTCCTTTAAAATATTTAGTTGCATGCTCTGCGGCTAGAATTTGAGCTTCTCTTAGAGGACTGGGCACATGCATATGATTTGAAAGTCTTGCTATTAGTTCAGAACCTTTGTCTGTGCTTCTTCGTTGTTCTATTGTTTGATTTACCATTTTATTTTGTTGCAAGGCTTTTTAATTTAGGGGTTTAAAAATCTTTGTTTTGTTATTATTTTAGAATGCTAACTAATGCCCCCACGAGGAATTGAACCTCGATTTCAACCTATTCGCGAGCTCATCTCTTATTGATTGAGTCCATTACTAAAATGAACTTGCTCACCGCAAGGTTGCAGTCTATCCTTTAACTTATAGGGGCTTTAGAATTAAAAAGATATAGTGTTTTTAAGGTTTAGTATCTCACTTGTAGTTTTGGAGAGCGTAAAGGACTGCAAAACCCACTCTTTCATCTTCACTTTCTTTGTTTAATATTCTTCCACTTAAGCGATAGCCTCTTTCTAATAAAGCCATTAAGTCTCTTCTTTCTGTCCCAGCTATAATTTCGTCAAATCTTTTTATTACATCTTGAGGTGACTCTCTTTGTTTTTCTAAATATCCTCTTGCTTCAGCACTAGCAATTTTTTTTCTGTAGAATTCATCTCTACCTCTTTCTGGATTTTCTCCGACCCTCGGAGCTTTGCTTTCTATAGTGTTTAATCCAACTATTCTGAATTGCGAACCAGATTGAGAAATCACTGCTACGGGGGCGGGTTTGCCATTTCTGGCCTTCCCATTTTTTCTACCCATTTTAATCACCTATATGTTTGTCTAGCTCTTTTGGGTAGTGATGAAGTTCTTCTTCTGCGAACCAGAGAGATATTTCATGATTTGCATTTTCTTCACTATCTGAAGCGTGAATAAGGTTTCTCAACACTCTGCCTTTGTCGTTGGCTAGTTCATAAGATTCCATCATTGCGTAATCTCCTCTGATTGTTCCAGGTTCTGCTTTTCTTGGTTCTGTCGTTCCAACTATTTTTCTTGCAATTTCTATCGCATGAGGGCCTTCTATAACCATTGCAATCACTGGGCCTTCTTTTAGGAAGTCGATGTTCCATGACTGAATCATTTTCCCATATTCTATTGGGTCATCAAATGGAAATTCTTGTCCTTGTTCAAGACGAGTTTTTTTTGTCTTTTCGTAAACATTTTTTGCCCATTGTTCATCTAGTTTATAATGGATTTTTGCAAGTTTTTCATCTGCCCAAACCATTTTCATTGCGATTATTTTTAGCCCGATGTCTTCAAATCTTCCAACAATTTTGCCTATTAATCCTCTTACAACTCCATCGTGCTTGATTAAGATAAGTGAGTGCTGTTTTGCCATTTAGAGCTTTAGGAAAAGAGGGTTTTAAAGATTGTTGTTCAAGAGGGATATATTTTTATATTTCTGATTATTTGAAATAGGTATGGTAGAAGATAGAAAAATCGAGGTACATAATTTATCTAAATCTTTTTGGAGCGCCGGGAAGGTTATTGATGGACACGAGGGAGAATATGCTTTAGTTGGGAGAGATTCTTCAGGGAAATTAAATATTTATTTTATGTTTGATTACAGGGATATTTTACAACGAGGATATGAAATTTATGGTTTAGATCTGCCTTTTTGTATAGTCCATGTTACAAGACAACCTCTAAGTTTGAGTAGATATCTAGAATTTTGAGAAAGGATTATTAATCTTGGCTTCCAAGGTTTTTAATGGATGTGATTAAACTGGCAAAGAATACTGAAATATGCAAGAACTGTAAGAATATTGTTATTGGAAAAGGAAACTTAAATGCAGATATTTTGTTCGTTGGAGAGGGGCCAGGAAGGAATGAGGATGAACAAGGATTACCCTTTGTTGGTGCTGCTGGAAAGAATTTAGATAAATTGCTTGCTAAGGTTGGATTGAATTTAGAGGATATTTATGTTACTAATATTTTGAAGTGTAGGCCTCCTGAAAATCGGGATCCAAGCCCTGAAGAAATTAAGGCGCATACTCCTTGGTTAATTGAACAAATTAGAGAAATTAAACCTAAAGTAGTTTGCAGTTTAGGAAATTACGCAACTAAATTTTTTCTTGCTCAGGGAAATGTAGATGAGATGGATAAACAACCAGGGATTACTAGGGTTCATGGAAAGTCGAGAATGATTAGTCTTGATGGAGTTGAATTTAATTTAATTCCCCTATTTCATCCTGCGGCAATAATCTATAATCAGAAATTAATTCCTTTATGGGAAGAAGATATGGGAATTGTAAAGAAAGAAATCGCACAGAAGAAGTTATTTTAGGTTTGTACTGAAAAGGTTTATATAATAATTTTTCTAAATGTTTTCCATGGCGGTACAATCTGATGGCGGGGGAAGATTTTTGGGAAGAGCAATAAGGAAAGCTGATTTGAATCCTGTCGGATTTGTCGATATTGAAACTAAACTTGCTTATGCTCTTAATGGTCAGGTTTTAGGAACAGTTAACACACATGGTTTCGTGCATCCAATTCCAGATAGGAAAGTTGCATCTGCAGATGATTTGACCCCTTCACATGTTGTTAGATCAGATGGAGAAGGTGTGCCAAGAGTTTACGCAATATCTCAACCTAGAAGAGATTATTAATCCTTCCGCAAGAAATCCTTGGCTTTCAAGCCAATGAATGAATTGCGGTAATTATTTCTACTAAAATAAATATAAAACAGGGAGAGCAAGTTGTTGCTCCCTGAACAACATTTGTAGTGGTAGCTTTCTCACGTAAATAAACTTTGCGGAGCACGACAACGCGCTTCGCGTGGAGATAAAAATGGAAACACAGGTT
>DANJ01000033.1 GCA_002497285.1 Candidatus Pacearchaeota archaeon UBA92 | reverse complement strand
CCACTACAAATGTTGTTCAGGGAGTAGCAACTTGCTCTCCCTGTTTTATATTTATTTTAGTAGAAATAATTACCGCAATTCATTCATTGGCTTGAAAGCCAAGGATTTCTTGCGGAAGGATTAAAAAATTGTGATCTCATATCAAAGAACGTCAAAAGTTATTTAAATTTGTTTTTATTGGTGAGCTCATGATTCAGAAGCAGATTAGATCAGCAGGGATCTTGATTTTTAGGAGAGATAAGAACAAAATAGAATATCTCCTATTGAAACACTCCGCGAAAGGAAATCATTGGGGCCCACCCAAGGGCAAATTGAATCCTGGCGAAAGTAAGATGGATGCAGCCTTCAGAGAGGTTAAAGAAGAGGCAGGTTTGACTTTAATCAACTGTTCTAACTTTAAATGCGTTGATGAATACAAGTTTATTAAAAAGGATAATGAATACAGCAAAAAAGTTTTTTATTTTCTAGGCGAAGTGAAAAACCCAAAGATAGTTTTATCTCCTGAACATCTGAATTATTCCTGGAACAGTATAGAGGAAGCGATAAAAAAGCTTAATGGCCAAAGTTTAATCAGCGTTTACAACCGAGCACACAGGTTTCTTAGTAAAAAGATTAAAAACAAAAGGAAATTAATTTTTGCATCTTATCCGAAGTGCGGTAGAACTTGGGTAACTATGATTCTAGGAAGGATCATACAAAAAAGGTATGGTTTTTCTGAAAATGAAGTTTTGTGCTTGGAAAAAATGTCCTCTGAGATCATGGATCTGCCGAAAATTAGCGTGACTCATGAGGATGACCCTCACTTAAAAACGGCAGATAATTTGTCTAGAGATAAGAGCAAATATTCTAAGGATTCGGTTATTCTGCTAGTAAGGGATCCAAGAGATGTGATAGTTTCCTTTTACTTTCATGAATCTAAGAGAAAAGAGAGATATAATGGCTCTCTTTCAGAATTTTTGTTTGAAAAGAAAGGTGGCTTTGATAACATTATAAATTATTTTAATATATGGGCTGAAAATAAAGAGATTATTCCTTCTTTTCTTTTGGTTAGATATGAAGATGTTATGAAAGACGGGTTTAAGGAGATTAGCAGAATATTAAAATTTATGGATATTGGAAATATCCTGCCGGAAGATATCCTTGAAGCCCTTGAGTTTTCTTCTTTTGCAAATATGCAGAAAATGGAAAAAGAGAATAGGTTCGGCTTGAATAGGCTAAGTCCAGGAAATATTGATAATCTTGACACATATAAGACCAGAAGAGGGGTTGTAGGGGGTTATGGAGATTATTTGACTCCAAAAGAAGTTTCGGCTTTGAACAAAAAAATGAAAGATCTTTCTTCTTACTTTGGATATATCTGAGTTTACAAATATTTTGCAGATGACTCTGATGGAGTCACATTGAGAATCTTTTTAATGCATTCTATATCCACTAACGCATTTTCATTTGCCGAACTGCAAGGCACTGAGATTAGGCCTTTAGACCTTAAGCAAACGTTCATTATCTTCATAAGGTCTTCATGACTTAACCAATGCGCTAAAGCTATCTCTCTATAATCGCCATTATCTCCCTTTAAAGGAATATTGTCTTTTGTTACAGACCCCAGCCTTAAGTTGATAACATCCAAACCGTATTTTAGATGATAATCTTCACCTATCCTCTCTCCAAGTATCTTAGATAGCCCATATCCATTAGATGATACGAGTTTAGTTTTTTCCGTTATCTTTTTATGAGATTTAAATAGGCTCTTCATTTGATGAACATGTAAAGTGCTTGCGAAAATGATTTTTTTAACTCCTGCTTCTGCAGCAGCTTCGTATACATTCCTTGTCCCATGCACATTCAGTCTAAAAAGCCTATCCCAATCAAGATTATTTCTTTTTTCTCCTGCCAAGTGGACTACAACCTCTGCGCCATTGAAATGTTCTTTGATAGTCTCAAGTTCGCATACATCTGCCTCAATTGAATCTCTGGCTTTTATGATATCCAATAAGAAATAAGATTAGGTCATGTTTTTTCCATCCTTCCTGGAGTATTTTTCCAATGACTCCGTTTGAACCAGTGATTAGTATCTTCATGTCTAAATTTATTGAATGTAGCTATTAAAATCTTTTTAATTGCACAATAATGAAATAATCGGCGTTTATTTACGCGACATTTTCTATTTGAATAAAGTTTATGAGCCCACCAAGATACAAAAAATTAGTTTTTCTTTATCTTCTGCACTTTGCAGACATGAATGGAAAGCTATTTGGCAAGACAATTCAAGACCCTTAAAATAAAGATTATCTAAGCAAAAGGTTTAAATAATAAAGTAATTACTTATCTTCAAGTAAATACCTTAAAATAATAAAATGACAAAAATGAGCATATCTGTTCCAGATGAATTATTAGAAAAATTAAGAAAGATGCATCCAGAGATAAATTGGGCAGAAATAGTGAGGCAAGAAATAATAAAAAGGCTGGAAAAACTTGAAAAACTTGAAAAAGAAGGAGAGATTTAATGGGTGTGATAACTTTTGCAATTGATGAAAAAACAAAAGAGAGACTAGCCAGACTAAATTGGGTTAACTGGAGTGAAATAGCAAGAAGAGGTTTGTTGAGAAAACTTAAAATTGAGGAAATAAGAAACAAGACAAAGACAAAAGAAGAAAAAGAACTAATTGAATGGTCTGTAGAGCTTGGAAGAAAAGCAAAAAAAGGTAGATTTGAAAAATTATCTGGAAAATTACCTAAAACAAAATGAAGTTAATTCTTGACAACAATATACTCTTTTCCCTGATGAACCCTAATTCTACCGCTTCAGAATTGTTCTCCTTAGAAGAAATCGAGCTTATTGCTCCTTCATTCATAAAAGAGGAGTTTAACAAATACCAAGAAGAATGCCTAAAAAAATCTAGCTTATCTAAAAAAGAATTTGATGAAAGATGGGAAGAGATAAGCTCTGCAATAGATTTTATTGAAGAAAGTGATTATATTGAACATATTGAAACCTCGAAAGACTTAATTTCTGATAAAGATGACACTCCTTATCTGGCCTTAGCGATTGAGAATAATATTCCAATATGGTCAAACGATTCTCATTTAAAAACACAAAACAGAATTAAAGTCTACACAACTAAAGAACTCTTGGATGAATTGGAAAGTAATAGTTGATACCTGCGCAAGGATTATAAATATAATTAAACAATTAAAGTAATGAAAATAGAGTCCTTGAAATATTTTCTTCTCGCACTATTGATTCTGATTATCGCCCTCTTCTTCATTCTGCCTGATAATGTAAGTTTGAGCCCTGGAGAAGGAAACGCCTGCGAAGATGCAATAAAAACATTTCTTAGCAGCAAAGATTCATGCAAGAAAGGATTTTTCATATTTAAAAACAATGTTGATAAATGCAACGAAAACAAATGTCTCTTAGAAAAAATAAACCCTACGATAGAGGTCTGCTGTGATTATAGCCCAGAAAATAATCTAAATTGCGAGAATTTGAAATCACAAAGAAAAAGTATAATAGACAACGCTAACTTATTCTGTGAGGAAAGAGTGTGTTTCGCAGATATTAATGTATGCACAAAATTCGCAAGCTTAGGAGACGCCTTGTGTAGAATTCTGCAAAACGAACTCCGCTGTCCTGGATGCACGAGCAATCCTGACCAAAATGCAGACCCTCTAAAATGTCAAGAAACAAAGTCTAAATTGGAAAAAGAAATAGAAACATTAAGAGTAGGAAATTGTAAGGAATGCTATCCTGAACTAAATTATGGAAACGCCTTTAATTGCTGTATTTATCAACAGGGTAGCACGTAATAACAAGGTTTATAAAAGTAAATATTGCAACATTATTATGAGAAAAGCACTTTCGAGCATATTAGCATCTTCTCTACTTATAGGCGCATGTTCAGGTTCAAAGCCTTATGATAATCAAACCATAAAATCAATAGAAACTCCTGAAAACCTGCCGGTATTTATTGCCCAATATCCAAAACTGGGCAGAGTAGAATTAATAGTGTCTGAAAGGGCGGACGATTATAATGAAAACGACAAATTTGACTACCCTCAAGAATTTCAAGGTATCCAGAGAAAGTTCGAATACGGAAAACCTGTAACAATAACTTTCGGCATAGAAAACCCTTCAGAAGATTTAAGATACGTTCTATCCAGTCCAAAGGCAGATTTTAAAGCAGATAATTTCTCAAAGAATAATCAAGACCAGATATCCAACAAACACTACCATTTAGAAGTTGGAACTTACATTGTAGAAGCTTATCATGGCAATGAAAAGATATTAGGCGATTGGTTCGAGATAACACCCAGATGGCTCAATGCAGAAAAATAGATGTTCAGGACAATCAAGCACAGGCAAATACAAAGTAGAAATAACTGCAAAAGTATGTGTTACATGCTCTGGAAATAAAAATATAGATGCAAAAGGAAATTTAATTGAACAATAAGCTCATCTGCTATCCCGGCTATCAGAATCATCAAGCAGCCTTATATTCTGCTCCATATCAAAATACCTGTCATCCAATCCTTTGTAATCCGAATCTATCTTGAAATGGACCTCCTGCAAAGCGTTCATTCTCTCACTTAATATAGAAGTAGCATATGTTCCGTCAGAAACAACAAACAGGAAACTTCCCAAATCATGGGGTCTGTCTCTCAAGGAGTGATGTACATTCCTTAGGCTATCAAATAAGCTTGCTATTTTATAAGTCCCTTTTTGTTTTTCAGCATAAATCTCTGCTTTTGCATACTCCTGCTCATTGGATGCATCTAATCCGAAGAATTTTGCGATATCAAGAACAATCTCTCTGGAAACTCTGCTTTCATCCGAAGATTCAGCTTGAGGAAAGAAAGTTACCCAATCAGGATTATTGCCTTGCCCCGTATCTTCATCCTGCTTTTTTATTAAAGAGTCAAAACCCTTTAACGAATCAAAAAATTCAGCAACCTCTCTATTTGCCTCTTCGTATATCATTTGAGTACGCCCGACTTCAATAAAAAAATCAATTCCCTCTCTGTTTTCTTCTCTGGCCTCTTCATAAAGGGCCAACTGAAATCTGTCATCTTCTGTCCCGGGATAAAGGGAAGAAAACTGCCTTACAGACTCTGGAGTAGACGAACACGCAGTTAATAAGAATCCTGCCAATCCTAATCCAAATTTTCTCATGAAAAATCTACTAAAATTAGGTATATAAACCTTTCAGAATCAAAAAAAAGATAAGCAATTACCTTCTGCACTTTGCAGACATAAATGGAAAGTTATTTGGTAAAACTACAAACGGTACGTTTTCTATTCTGTATGGCTGAAGCACACCATTAGGATCAGCAAATCCTGTTGCGTCCAAATTGAAACTTGTTCTTACAGGTCTCTGTATATCCCTAACTATAAACCAATAACTTCCGACATAGCCCTGCCTATTCGCCTTCCCCTGCCCTAAATCAACAACCCTTGCCTGTCCACTCCAGTCAGGCCTAACTATCTCAAAAAACATACTTGAACCCGCAAAGAAATCCTCTCTTCCATTATTTTCTATTGAAGGTATCTCTGCTCTAACAACGTCAATATAACCATCAAGCCCTGCGGGCACTTTATTTCTCCATTGAATTGCATCAGTAACATCTCCATTCAATCCAGTATTATCAGCAAAAACATCCATTCTATATTGTGTAACACCATCAGCAATCCATGGACAATCATTATAAGGAACAGTTCTTATTACTGCTTCTTGAGCTAAGGCAGACGAAACAAAAGAAAAGACAAAAATCCCCAGAAATAAGCCAAACAACAGCTTTTTCATAAATAAAGGAGAGAAGACTCCTATTTAAAACTTTTCAGAAATTCAGCAATCAACCGCAAATGCTGGCTACACACAACTTAGGATAATTCGCAGGCATGACTGCAAAAGATTGCGTTTCTATTCTATAAGGTAAAAGTGTACTTTGTCCATCGTCTTTTATAACTTCAATAGAACTTAAGCCAAAGCTTGTTCTTATAGGAGTTGACAAACCATTTATTGTATACCAATAACTTCCAACATATCCGTCGTCATTCAAAATACCCTGCCCAGGCCACACAAGTCTCGCATGACTATTCCAGTTAGGACCAAACATCTGAAATGCCATATCTTTCCCAGCAAAAAAGTCTTTCCTTCCATTCCTTTCCATTGAAGGAATTTCAGCTCTTGTTATTGTAATCTTGTTCTCAAGCCCAACAGGCACTCTTACCCTCCATTGAACCCCTACTACTGGATCATTAGGCAATTCTCTACCATCAACATAAACATCCATTCTATACTCCCGACCATCTGCATACCATATTCTATTTTCAGGAACAGTTCTTAAAATAAATTCTCCTGCCTCAACAGCAGACGAAGCGATAGCTATAATAAAAATACTTGCAAAAACCAAACCCAACACTGCTTCTGTTCTCATAAAAAAACTACTAATTCTCTTTATATAAATCTTTCGTTTTGTTGTCACTATTAAAAAATAACAATACCATCATAACCCTCTGTCCCATTCAAATCCAATTCTGGCCATCTCAATAACGTTCAGCTTTTCATCGCAATTGATGTCATGATGCTGATTAAATCCAGAGTCTGTTGATAGATTATTGTATCTAGTTTCTATTATGTCTATATCGACTCCAGAAACAACCCCGCTCCCATCAACATCCGCA
>DANJ01000032.1 GCA_002497285.1 Candidatus Pacearchaeota archaeon UBA92 | reverse complement strand
GTGAGAAATCAGGATATGCATCACGCATAGAAGCCTTGCCCTAAAGGGCAAGGAGTATCACTATTGCTGTTTAGAATTCTGGAGGGTTTTTACAAGGCTTTTTATCTACGACAATTCCATTTTTAGTTATCTGAAATTTGTATATCTGATTTGAGTGAATTGTTCCCCTCATTTTCAATATTTCTAAAAATCTTTCTCTTTTTCCTTTATCTCTTGCATAATGGATTAAAATTATTGAATCTGATTCAAATTCCATGGTTTTAGAAGCTATTTTTTCTTCTTCTGATTGTACCCCTTCAAAGGTTAAAAGGGATACACAGTTCCATTCACTTATCATATTAAATAAAGATAAGGCTGCTTCTCTTTTTTCAAGCTCATCATCAAAAAGAAGACCGAATGATGTTATACTATCTATTACTATTCTGCTTATTTTATTTTTCAATATAGTACTTTCTATTTCTCCACCCCCTTCCTCAAGCATATTCTTAACTTTTATAGGGGTGTATTCTAAGAAGGTAAATAGGCCTTTTTTTTCATATTCTTCAAGGTTCCATCCAAATCTTTTCATGTTAGAGAAGAATTCATCTTTTTTTTCTTCAAAGGTTACGTAGAGGCATTTTTCTCCTTTTTTCATCCCCCCTATAAGGAATTGCATTGCAAAGATTGTTTTTCCACTTCCTGAACTTCCGACTATAAGGTTTGTTGAGTTTTTTTCAAAGCCTCCCTCTACGAGCTTATCAAAGTTTTCCATATAAGTAGGGATTCTTTCAGTTATCCGGTTTTCAGTTTTATTTTTCAAGTGTTTTTTTCTTTTAGAAGACACTTTAGGAGCCCTTTTCACGACTTTCTTTTTCACGTTTGTTATAGCTATTAAGGGTATAAAAATTTATCTAGCCAAAAAATCCAGAGAAATAGCTAGATAAGGTTAATCTAACTATGAAATATATGGTTAAACTTACAATGGTTAAAGGTACAAAATATTTTAAGCCATTTCTTTCTTCCCCACTACTTACTAATCCGAGTATAAAAGAAGCAAGAAAATTTGTAACTATTATGAACACAATTGTAAAGTAAGTTATGAAAGTTAATGAGATGTTTATACTCGTCAGTGTAAATGGCAAAGATACATCCGTTTCAATTTGTGGAAGAGTTGAGAGGAGATTAGTCAATATTTCTACCAGGACCGAAGATAAGCCAAATAGGGCAGGTGCACCAAGAGCTACTGCAAAAAATATGAAAATTACATACATTAATACATTAGATGCGGCTCTTTTTTCAACAAAACCTCTTTCACGAGTACTAGAGGCTGTTTGTTCTAGCAACATTGCTAAATTTCCTCCAGACCTTATTCCAGAATTTATTAGAGTAATTGTTTTTCTTATTCTATCTGAATTTATTCTTTTGGACATTTCGGTTAATGCAATCGATATGTCTTTTCCAGTTACAATGTCCTTTCCAAGTCTAGTTATTTCATTGTCTAAAGGGGCAAACTCTTTTCTTGAACTAACTAACAAAGCGCGATCTATAGTCATTCCAGCTCTAAGGTTTGAAGCCATTAATTGTATAAAATCTGGGAAGGCCGCTTCCATCTTTTTTATTTCTCCAGATTCATTTAACTTAACTCTTATTATGAAAAATAATTCAGATAATATGAATACAAGTACTAGAGAAATTATAAAATTAGTCCAACTTTTACTATAGTATAAGACTACAAAACTAATTACTATTGTGGCTAATGCACTAATCACTAAATCATTTTGTCTAATAAGTTTTGTTTTTTCTATCTTTCTCATTTTATAACAAACTTGGCCTCACAGATTTTATCATACCAAGAAACATTATTTGTATTAATACTACGAAAATGAACAAGCTTACAAATAGAAGCATAGTAGTCAGTTCAGGTAAATTTACCATTGATGAAATTATAGTCAAAAAGGTTATGGACAAGGCAGGAATTATAACCGAAATAAGCATGTAAAACATAATCAATGGATTTAGTTTATTTCCATAGTTCTGTATTTGAATTAATTGTTCTTCATTAAGTGCTTTTATGCTTTCACTAATTACTATTGAAATATCGCTTCCAGCTCTTAATCCACTACTGATTTGCCATAATGCTCTTCTGAAGAAAACCGATGAATTCTTTTCACCTAACTCTTCTAATACATCCATTTGGGGAAGTCCTGCATTTATTCTTCTTACGGCTTTTCTAAATTCATTGCTTAGAAACCCATATTCTGCCATTGAAAGATTGACTAGAATACTAAAAAGAGGAACTCCTGAGTTTAATTGAACAAGCATATCTTCAAGTGCAGGAATTAGATTTCTTTCTATGTCTCTTTGTTTTTTTGTCGAATAGATTTTAGGGTAAATTTCTTGACTGAAAAATATGAATCCTGAAAATACTAAAGCCAGAGGGATGGCTAAAAGAAAGCTTTTTTCTACTCCAGTAAAGAAAAGTATTGTTGTTGAAAATAAATAAACAATTATAAAAAATAGAAATGCTCCTCTTAAACATATTCCAAGATATTCTTCTCTTGAAATTCCAGTGTCTGAATTGTTTAGATATATCTGAATTTTTGATTTTGGTTTATATCTGAAATATCTTTTGAAAAAATGAGACTTTTTTTTTAATTTGTCCAAATCAGAGAATGTGAATGGAACCTTGAATTTAATTTTCTTGGCCATTTTATCCTGTAATCTTCTTTATTTCGTTCTTATTAATGATATTTAATAATGCTTCTTTATCTCTGTAATACATGTTTGTGACTTTTCCAAATTCTTCAAGACTTCTTATTCCACTTTTTACGAGCCAAGTTAAGATTTTCTTTTTTTCTTCAAGAATCTTTTTTATTTCTGTTTCTGACATTCCTGTGTGCCTACTTAAGTCTTCAAAAAATCTAGAACTTTCACCATGTTTCACTATTTCGTCTTTTTCTGGAGACCATCTGTAGAGAATGTTTGCCTTTGCCTCGTCTTTTTCTGCTTCGAATTCTGCTATTTGCAATATACGCCTTATTCCTTTTCTTCTATCTCTAAACATTATTACATTAAGATTTACAGCCCTCAATAGATTAGGCGGAACATTCATTGGAGGATTTGTTAATCTGGAAATTGTTTCGGCTGCAGAATCTGCATGAACAGTTGCATAAACTGAGTGGCCTGTATGCATTGCTTCGAATAAAACCATTGCTTCTTCATGCTTTCTCATTTCACCTAAAATTATTCTATCTGGTCTCATTCTTAATGAATTTATAAGAAGATTAAGCATACTTACTTCTCCCTTGCCTTCCGGATTAGGTGTTCTTGTTACTAAAGGTGTCCAGTAAAGGAATTTTGGAAGCATTAATTCTCTTGTATCTTCAATACTGATTATTCTTTGATTAGGAGGTATAAATGGTAGGCAGGCATTTAAGAAAACTGTTTTTCCTGAAGCAGTTCCTCCGGAAATTAAAACATTCATTTCGTATTCTATTGCTAACCATAAGAGTGAGATAGTGTTTAAGTCACAAGTTTTATTTTTTATTAGATCGATTATAGTATAGGGGTCTCTCGCGAATTTTCTGATGGTAATTGTGTTTCCTTTAGTGTTTATTGGATAAAGAACCGCGTTGATTCTGTCTCCTGTTGTAAGATGAGCGTCTAAAAGAGGATTTAAGATGTTTATTTGTCTACCGACTCTTCTTGCTATGATGTTTGAATAGTTAATGATATCTTCTTCTTTTTCAGGCACAATATTTGTTTCGAGCCAGCCATATTTTTTTGCATAAACTCTTATTGGCTCTCCTGCTGAATTTATAACTATTTCTTCAAGACTTGGGTCATTAATCAGAAATTCAATGTCTCCAAGACCAAGCATATCTTGAATTAATTTCCCTATAAGCACGTTTTCAGTTTTAGGATCTAGATTTGGCAGTTTATACTTTAGGAGTTTACTTGAATCATCCATAAATCTCTTTTTTATAGAGTTTAATGCATTTGGGTCTGTTAATTCCTTCATGCTTATTGTGGTTGCGGTTATTAATTCATCCCTTATGTCATTGAGAAGCTTCGAAGTTGCTAAATTTATTGAAGGAGTTTTTAAGATGTAATTTATTTCAGAACCAATTTTTGTTATCTCAACAATAACTTTTGAATCATCCGCTTCTATTTCATATTTTTCAATGATCTTCTGATTTTTATTATTCCTAGCTTCTATTCCCTGTTTGTCTCCGGGCTTGGCTTTTATAGTATTTATTTCAACCAACTCAGCTTTATTTTTTGAATTGTTGTTTTCTTTTATTTTTTCTTCAGGTTCTTCAATTGCTTTTTTATATTCTGTTTTTTCTTCAACTTTTTCTTTTTTTCTATCATTTTTTGTGGCCAATTCTTCTTTTTCTTTCTTTTCCACAAATTCCTTTTTATTAGGTTTAACTCCACCCATTATGTTGAATTTGTTTTCCCTTTCTATAACCTCTTTTTTATCATTTACAAATTCACTTTCTGTATCGAATTCATCTTCCTGATATTTTTCTTTTCCAAGAAATCTAGCATTTTCTTTTTCTAGTTTTTCAAGCATACTTTTCTTTTTTATGATTTCTTCTATAGTATCTAGTTTTTTCTTTTTAGGTTGTTTTATTTTATTTTTCTTCAACTTTTTCTTTTTCATCTTTTTCCTCAGCTATTGTTAATTTTGGACTTCCAACGGTAGGGTATTTTAAGATTGCAAGATCTCCTTCTTCTAAAATCTTGCACCATTCAAGTGCAACACCTTCAGTAACACCAAATGTTTTGGCAATGAATTCTAACCTTAATTCTTTCTTTTCTTTTATAAGCTCGTAAAGTAAGTCTATATCTGTTTCTGTCCCGCTATGGGCTCTAACTTTTCTTGTTTGTGAAACATTCTCTGTTTTTATTTCTTTATCTAATTTAATTTTTCCTTTTATTAATACATAGAGGAGAACTAGAATAAAGGTTATCCATTCTCCGGCTATTATATATTTTGAAATTGTTGAAGAGCCAATGTTGTTTATGTTAAAATCTTGTATTGCGTTTCCTTCAATATCTATTGGACCTATTGAAAGTCCAGAAACTCCCGCTTCACCGAATCCTTTAATTCCAGTTCCGTAAAGCATAAAGTGTGCTGTTAAGTGAATTATAGTTATGATCATTAATAAAGCCAGTATTGCACCAGATATGGTGACTTTTCCTCTTTTTTCCATGGATAGATTTTAATATGTTGTATTCTATATTCTTATAGAGAGTTTATTTTATAAACCTTGTTGGAAAAATGAAAAGAGGTCAAATAAGTGTAGAGTATCTAATAGTTATAGGATTTGTTGTTTTTATGGTTCTGACTATTTTAGGAGTGGCTTTTGTTTATTCTTCTTCATTGAAAGACAGTATAAAATTTTATCAATTGGATGGCTACGCTAATAAGATAATTTCAGGGTCAGAGTCTGTTTTTTTTGCAGGGGAACCTTCAAGAGTTACAATTACGGCTTATCTTCCTACAGGGGTTAAGAATATAGAAGTAATTGAGAATTCAATTGTTGTTACTATTTCTACTTCATCTGGGGAGACTAAAACTTCTTATCTGAGTGATGTTCCAATCTCTGGAATGTTAGGCAGTAGTGATGGAGTAAAGGTTGTTCATATTGTGGCGGTAGTTGATGGGGTTGTGTTAAGTGACTAACATGGGGAAAAATGGGCAATCTGCAATTGAATTTATAATTTTAGTAGGGGCCGTATTTTTCTTTTTTATTGCTTTTTCTTTTGCTATTCAGGGAAACATTGCAGATAAGACAAGAGAAAAAAGAGATTTGATTATAAATGATATAGGGCTTACAGTTCAGGATGAAGTTAATCTTGCTAGCCAGTCAAGTGATGGGTACCTTAGGGAATTTAAAATACCAGATAATTTACTTGGATATGAATATGATATTTCTATTGTAGATGGCTGGATTTATGTAAGAACTACTAATGGGAAACATGCCACCGCTTATCCTTTAGCTTCTGTTATTGGAGAGATTCAAAAGGGAACCAATAGGATAAGAAAAGAGAATGGACAGGTTTATTTGAATAGTTAGATTTAAAAACCGATTTTAACAGAAATTAGAATGGTTAAAGGAATATCATATTATCTAAGACAAGCATGGAAGAAGCCAGATAAAGAAGTTGTTCATTCAAGGTTGATTGAGTGGCGTAAAGGTGGAAGTCTTGAAGTTGTTGAAAAACCATTAAGAATAGACAGAGCGAGAGCTTTGGGTTATAGTGCTAAGAAAGGATTTGTTATAGTCAGAGTAAAAATTTCAAGAGGTGGAAGGAAGAGAAAAAGAGAGCAGGTTAAAGGAAGAAAAACGAGAAAACAAACTAATAGAAAAATTTTGAAAATGAGTTATCGTTGGGTTGCGGAAATGAGAGTTGCTAGAAAGTATAAAAACTTGGAGGTATTAAACTCATATTGGATTGGGCAAGATGGAATTTATTATTTCTATGAAGTTATATTAGTTGATCCTTCAAGACCGGAAATAAAAAATGATAGAAAGATTAATTGGATTGTTGACAATAGAAAAAGGGCTGAACGTGGATTAACTGGGGCTGCTAAGAAATCTAGAGGAATGGTAACCAATAGAGGAAAGAGTCCAAATCTTAAAGTAAGGCCTTCATTGAGGTCTTGGAATAGAAGGGGCAAATAATGTTATTTTTAGCAGGAGTTTGGGGACCGGCGAATTTTGGAGGAAGTGCTTCGGGAACTTCAGCAGGAGATTATAAATTGGATGCTAATGGTAAGAGGTCTAATTACGACCCTCTAGAAAAAAGGGCCGAAAGTGGGAAATCTTATTCTAATGAAAAAATTGGAGCTTATGTAGAAGGAAGAAGAGTTGTTTATGTAGATAGGAATAATGTTGATACGAGTTACCTTGCAGATAGAAATAGATTGAAGATTGATGAAAATAGTTCTAGATATGGATTAGCTGCCTGATCGGGAAATGTTTTTATAAACTCTATTTCTTACTATTTATTATGAAAAAACTATCTTTATTAGTTGCTGTTTTGATTATTCTAACTATCGCTGTTGCTGGCTTTGCCTTGCTTGAAGGAAAACAAGCTGGTATGAATTCAAAGGCAAAATAAGCGACTGTTAAATCAACTCCTGCTCCTGAATGGATTTTGGATGATGCTGAAAGTTATATTGTATCATATGTTAGCCAGAATTATTTCGATGAACATATCGAATTATTAAGGAGTCAAACAAATTCAAATATTGACAAGTCAGGAGCAAAATATAGAGTTGTTTATAATTATGGATTTAATATTAAGGGAGATTATACGAGAATATTTATTGAGTTTGAGATGTGGTTGGATGAGAGTGGGAATGTGATTGGTTATGATGGGCCGTTGAAGCCTTATAATTTTCTTATAAGCCGAATGGAAGCTAAAAGGATAGCTAATGATGCTGGAATGACTAAGGTTGATTCACAGAATATAATTTTTGGTTTAGGATTCAGAACTGATAAAGGAGAAATTAATGAAAGATATGTGTGGTATCTTTCATCTGAAGAGACAGTTAAAGGAGAGCCAGAAGTTATTTATTTAGATTTGGATACTGGAGATGTAATCGGAATTTTAACGAAGATTGAGGGGGTGGTAGTGAATGATTAATTTTCTTTATCCTTATCTTGTTGTTGACTTTGCTGATTCGCCTTCCAGTTTGGATTAAATGGAAATTCCCATGGCCTTTTACCTTTTCTCAATGAGATTAGAATTGGTAAACCATCCTCGCTGACTTTTTCTGTCTTTTTTATGAAGCCGTTTGGAGGTAGGGAGTATGTGGTCTTACATTCTGGATAATTATCACATGCTACGAATTGTCTGCGGTTCTTCTTTGAATATTTTATTGTTAGATGACCCTTTTTACATACTGGGCAGGGCATTAAGGTGTTCTGTTCCTTTTGCTGTTCTCTTAAGTCTTGAGTGCCTTGCATTAAATCTAGCCCTATTTCTCTTTCATGGGCTTTGAATTCTTTTGAAATATCCGTTATTAAACGCTCAACATTTTCAATTATTTTTTCTTTCTTTTCTCTGAACTTTTCTGTGCCTGTTTGAATATCATCAAATTTTTCTTCTAATTCTTTTGTAAGGTTTTCATCTATTATTATTGGAGAATACTTTTCTAGGGAACTTATTAGTTTTTTTCCGAGAGGCGTTGCCTTTATGCTTGTGCCCTCTAAATAACCACGGTCAAATAAGGTGTCTACAATCATGCTTCTTGTTGATTTTGTGCCTAAATTCTTTTTTTCTAGAATTGATATTAGTGATGTTGGGGTATATCTTTTCGGAGGTTGAGTTTTTTTATTATCTATTCTTATTTTGTCTATAACGACTAATCCAGATAAATCCGGCAGTTTGGATTCTTCCATTTTCATTGGATAAACATTTAACCAGCCCTTTTCAGTTACTTCTAAAGCAGATGCTGTGAAATCTTTTTCTTTAGCAGTTATTTTAACTCTCTTATTTGCAGTTATAATCTCTGGAGAAAAGCAGGAAATAAATCTTTTAACTATCAATTCATAAATTTTCTTTGCATCTTCTTCTAGGGCTTTAAATTCACCTGTTGGATATATTGAAGGATGAGCCGGGTCTGACTTGTTTCCTTCAACTGGTTTATCACGAGTAGCATATTTTGTTTCAGGAAATTTCTTGGCTAATTCCTTGAGTATTTTCTTGGGTTCTACTTGTTCAGGTATTTTTTGAGAAGATGTTCTTGGATAAGAAATTATTCCATCTAAATAAAGACTTTGAGCAGTTCTTAGTGTGTTTGAAGGAGAGATTTTGTGCAATCTGTAAGCTTCTCTTTGTAAAGTTGTAAGATCAAATGGATGTGGAGGAGGAATTTTTTCTTCAGTCTTCTTTGTTGTTGCTATTCCTTCTTTTATGTCCTTGAAAACTTCTAATTCATTTTTATCAAAGATGTCTTTCGTATGCTTGAACTCTGCATTGTTTGATATTGCAAACACCTGCCAGTAAGGTTCTGGTTTGAAATTTTCTATCTCTAATTCTCTATGAACTATTATTTTTAGAGCAGGGCCCTGAACACGCCCTATTGAAAGTATTTTAAAGCTGCCAGAGGTTTTTATCGCAGACATTAATGCTCTTGAGAGATTAATTCCATAGAGCCAGTCGACTTCGTGTCTTGCTTCTCCGGCATATGCTTGCCCCCAATCTAAGTGAGGCATTGCGTTTTCATAAGATTTTATCAATTCTGGTTTTGTCAGAGTAGAATATTTCATTCTTTTTGCATCTTCTTTTCTTATTATAAAACGGAGAACATTCCAGCCTATCACTTCTCCTTCGTTGTCATAGTCTGTTGCAATTATTACCTCCTTTGTTCTTCTTGCGAGTCTTTTTATCAAATTGTAATAATTTTTTGTAAATGCGGCTGTTTTTTGATTGTAAGATGGAATCCATTCTGTTTTGAATATTGGCCAGCCAGTTTGTCCTTTTACATAAGTAAGGTTAAATAAATGGCCTACTGCAGATGCAACAATTATTTTTTCTCCATCTTTTTCTAATTCATAGAAAGAAACCCTGTTTTCAGTATATTTTCTTGCGTTTCCTAAAGCATTTGATATTTTTAATGCTGCTTGAGGTTTTTCGGTTATTATAAGAATTGAATCTCCTTTCATTTGCGTGACTTTTGTAGGGATATTGCCGTCTTTTTTCTTTGATTTTCTTCTTGGCTTTTTAGAAAAACTTTCTACTTCTGATGCAGGAATAGGTCTTCCCGGGCTTTCTATAGTTGTTAGTTCTTCTGTTCTTGGTTTAGGTTTAACCAGTTTTTCTACCGTGAGTTTTGCATCATCTATTGGAGGATATGAGGGTTGAACCATTTTTTACACATAGAACAGAGGTTTTTAAAGTATATAGTTTTTTGTTGACTATGTATGAGGTCTTTACTGCTAATTCAAAGACTGAAAAGAGGTTAAATGAATATCTAAACCAAAGAAAGGATATCAAAGATAAACTAAATCGGCTAAGAGAGAAGCCATATAAATCAAATGGTGCACATAGATTACATGGAAGATTGGCAGGGAAATGGGCTTGTTGGCTTGGTTCAAATATAAGAAGTATTTATGTCATTAATGAGGAAAAGAAGCAAGTGATTATTCAGGCAGTCGGAACGCACAAAATCTACTAATCTTTTAGTTTCCTTATCTTTCCTTTTTTGATGTTCTTCTCACTCGCAATTATTTGACTCATCATTTCTTTATCTTCAATTATCTCTTTTTCTTCTAATCTCCTTATTTTATCTCTTATTGACTCTCTTATAAATTCGGTTTTGGTCATATAATTATGCTTTTTCATAATTTTTTCTATTGCCTGTAGGAAGTTTTTTTCGAGCTTTAGGCTTACGTTTTCCATGGTATTATTAAGTAGTAGGAAGTAGTATTTAAGGTTTTTGGCTTTATAAGACTTTTAGTAAGTCTTATAACCTATCTTTTTCTTATCTTTTTATGTCTGAAAGAAAGAAATACAAGTATGATATGAAGCCCTTGTTTGAAGCAAGGATTCGAAAATTATTGAATGGAGATAACGATTTTGATGCTTTTGAAAAGATTGTACATGTAGGACCTAGAAGTTTTATTCGGGCTAATACCTTAAAGATTGATTCTGATGAGTTATTTGAACGTTTGAATAAAAAATGGAAAGTCATAAGACCATTTTCGGAATACAAGGAGATAATGTTAGTGGACCAGAAATTGATGCCAGGGGAATTGGGGAATGCCATAGAACACTTGCTAGGTTATTATTATATTCAGGAAATTTCAAGCATGATGAGTGCTATTGCCTTGGATGTTAAACCAGGAGATTTTGTTTTGGATTTATGTGCTAGTCCTGGGAGCAAGACAACACAGATGGCTGCAATGATGGAAAATACTGGAACATTAATTGCGAATGATTTGACAATAAATAGGATAAAAATACTCTCTGCAAATTTAGAAAGATGTGGCGCGAGCAATTGTATAATTACTAGGAATGATGCCTTTAGTTTATCTGTTCGGTTTAGAAAGGCAGGTTTGTTTTTTGATAAAATTTTACTTGATGCTCCTTGCTCAGGAGAAGGAACTCTTAGGAGTAGTCCAAGTACTTTTATTACTTGGAATCAGAAGGTTGTTAAGAATTTAGGAAGACAACAGAAGAAATTAATTGCAAACGCTTTTGGTTGTTTGAAGGCAGGGGGCGAGTTGGTTTATTCTACTTGCACTCATTCTCCTGAAGAAAATGAAGCAGTTGTTGATTTTGCCTTAAAGAATTTTTCTGTCAATGTTGAAAAAATAAATTTGCCTTTAAAATGCAGACAGGGAGTTGAAGAATGGGGTGATAATCGATTTGATGGAAATGTTAAAAAATGCTGTAGGATTTATCCACATGACAATGATTCGGAAGGTTTTTTTGTTGCTAAGTTTAAGTTGAGGGAGGAAGTATGATAGATAAAATAGTTGCGTTTCTGATGAAATTCATGAAAGTTGAAGTTGCAGTTGCGGCGATTATTGAAGAGAAGGGAAAGATATTGCTGACTAAAAGAACAAAGTCTATTGTAGATGGAGGAAAGTGGTGTTTGCCAGGAGGACATTTGAAAAAATGGGAGAAATCAGAAGATGCAGTGAAGAGAGAAGTTAATGAAGAAATTGGTTTAAAATTTAAGAAAAGCAAATTACTTTTTGTTAATGAGGAGTTTGTAAAAAGGCTGAATTTGCATGCCGTTGTTTTTGTTTACAAATTCGATTTTTCTGGAAGGATTAAAAAAAATTGGGAAGTGAAGGAATTTGGATGGTTTGCAAGAAAAGAAATTGGAAAGATGGATTTGGCGTTTACTCATAAAGAGATGTTGAACAAGTATTGGGGGATGAAATGATAAAGGAAGGTTGGCAGTGCCATGTCGAGGTTTATGACGATTATGTTATTAAGAGATTCAAAACTAAGAAAGAAATTGGAGACTCTGTAAGAAGGTATCTAATGGGAATGGGTAAAAATTTGTCTGAACTGGAAAAGAGAGTTAATGATGCAGAAAAGGATAGAATTTATTCATTGAAATTGATTGTAAGAAATAAAATACCTGATAAAATAATTGCATTTCCTGAATTTTTAGATGATACACATATCAAACAAAAGAAAGTTATTGAAGTTGGTGATAAACTTGAAGAATATTTCAAGCAAAATAAAAATAAGGAGTGGAAATCTTTGCTTGTTAAAATTATCAAGTTTATTCTTGTTTTGTGGGAGTATGGGATTCATGATAAATCCTTTAAGTTTACTTCAAACATTGGACTGTTGGATGATGAGGTGGTATTGATAGACTTTCTGGAATTAACTGATAACAAAATGAAAGTCGAGAAACAGATTAGAAAAAGAAAATGGGTTAATTATATGGAAATTAATAAAAAATGGAAAAGATATTCTAATGAATTTGCTGAGTATTTTGTAGCTAAGTGTGATGAAATTTTAACTATTGATGAGTTGAATAAGAGATGGAGAAATAAAATTAAATGATAAAATCAGTTATCTTTGATGTCGGAGGGGTTTTACAATTGGAAAAAGGTATGAAAAAAGGCCACTCTAGGAGTATACACGAAAGGATTGCTAAATTTTTTGACTTAGATGTGGATACATGGTTTGATGCAATAGATAGTGTTTATGCGCGATCTATGGAGGGAAGTGTTAAGGAAAATATTGTTTTAAAAACGATTGCAAAAAATATTAATGTGGGAATAATAAAATTGGAAGAAGTTATATTCAAAGTGTATCAAGATAATTTTAAGAGAAATGATGAGCTTTTTGATTTTGCTTGGAAATTAAAGAAAAAATATAAGATTGCCATATTATCTGACCAATGGCATGCTTCAAAAAAGGTTTTGATTAAAAACAAGGATGCTAGAAGATTCGATGTAGTTGTAATCTCATGTGATGTGGGTATGAGAAAACCAAATCCTAAGATTTACCAGTTGACTTTGAAGAGACTAGGGCTTAAGCCTGAAGAAACGGTATTTATTGACAATAGAGATTGGAATACTGAACCTGCTGAGAAATTAGGTATGAAGACTGTTTTGTTTAAAAACAATAAACAGACTTTCAGAGATTTGAGGAAGTTGGGTGTTGAAATATGAGGTTAATAATCATTAGACATGCACAAACTGAAGGCAATGAGAAAGGAATAATTCAGGGAATAAATGATAGTGATTTGACCGAATTAGGAAGGAAGCAGGCAAAGAGACTTGCTATAAGACTTTCGAAGATAAAAATAGATATTATTTATTCATCTGATTTGGAGAGATGTAAGAAGACTATTGTCCCATTGTTGAAAATGAAGAAAATTCCAATAAATTATGTTAAGGAGTTAAGAGAAAGAGATTATGGAATTTTTAATGGAAAGGCTGGAGGGGATTATGTTAATTGGACTAAATCTCATGGGGGTTTTAATATTGATTTAAAAGTTCCTGAAGGAGAATCTCATAAAGATGTAATTGAAAGGACGGGCAAGTTTCTTAAAAAGATTTTAAAATCTGAGAAGGGAAAAAATGTATTGATTGTTGCGCATGGTGGAAGCAAAAGGGCTTTATTGATGAATCTTTTTGATAGAAGAGATCAAGATTATATTAATGAAACCAGAGAATTTAGTAAGAATACAGCTGTGACTATAATTAATATCAAGGAAGATGGTAAGCACCATATCGAATCTTTTTATTCAGTTGAACATCTGGAGGATTTATGAGAAAAATTGATTTTATTTTATCAGGGAAAAAGAAAAAGTTAATCCAAGAATTAAATGACATTTATGGAATTGATAAATTGGATTATATTATGTTGGAAACTGGAAGAGAAAAAATCAGAGGATTTTCAGGATCTATGAGCAAGGATGAAATAAATAAGATGTCTGAAATTGCTCGAATCGAGATTATTGGATTGTATTTATTCAGAGAGGAGAATGGAGGATTGAGACTCGGACTTGATGGGGCACACATGCTCAAGGGTAAAATAAATAAAAATGTTATTGAAATTCCTGAAAGCGAGATTGAGAACTGGATGAAAGGGCAGGATTTGGAAATTAAGGATGATAGGAAAGGAATCTTTATTATAAAATCAGGAGATGATTTTTTTGGTTCTGGGATTTTGAAAGATGGAAAGTTGATTAATTTTATACCAAGAGAAAGAAGAATTCGAAGGAGTTAGGCACTTTTGAAGCCTTTAAATCTGTCATTTATGGCTAAGATTTTTGACTTATCATTTGCTGAAAGCTCAAGGCCCCTTTTCATAAGTTGCTCAGACCACTGCAAGTAAGCTCCTTGTCCTATTGCTTTTGCATCTTCGTAAGCAACTTGGAAGCATAGATATGCCCTTTCAAGATTTTCAAGATTTTCAGGACCGTAGCTGGTTATTTTAGAGACTATTGCTCCTGTTCTGTCTTTGAAAATTAATTTATTATTTTCTAATTCTATTCTTGGCTGTTGTCTGTTTTCTTTCGATACATCAAGTAAGTTACTCAAGACTCTATCATGTTCGCCACTAGCACGTCCGTCGTAGCCATCTACTAAATGCATCAATTCTCTAAATCTTGGTGTTGGATATTCTTCCATAATTGTGAGATTTTCTGAGGGTTTTTAAACCTTCTCTTTGTTTGGCTTTGTCCGGAGTTAAATAAATCTCAAAAATTAAAATAAAAAAAGACAGATTTTCTTTAATCCTTCCGCAAGAAATCCTTGGCTTTCAAGCCAATGAATGAATTGCGGTAATTATTTCTACTAAAATAAATATAAAACAGGGAGAGCAAGTTGCTGCTCCCTGAACAACATTTGTAGTGGTAGCTTTCTCACGTAAATAAACTTTGCGGAGCACGACAACGCGCTTCGCGTGGAGATAAAAATGGAAACACAGGTT
>DANJ01000006.1 GCA_002497285.1 Candidatus Pacearchaeota archaeon UBA92 | reverse complement strand
GACATATGTCTCTTGGTCGCACATTCTAAAACAATTAAGTAGGTTTAAATAGGCACTTTTTAGTAAATAAATATGGGAAACTTTAGACAAGGCGGAAACGGCGGAGGCAGAGGTGGATTTAGTAGAGGTGGAAGCTTTGGAAACAGAAGTGGAGGAAATAGGTCTGGCGGAAGATCAGGCGGATTTAGTGGTAACGGTAACAGAGGCGGAGGCAGAGGTGGATTTAGTAGAGATAGAAGTTCTGAAAGAAGAACTGAAATGCATGATGTTATTTGTAGCAAATGTAAGCAAGAATGTCAAGTTCCATTCAAGCCAACTGGGGATAAGCCCGTTTTTTGTAGTGATTGTTTCAGACAGAATGAGGGTTCTGGAAATAGTTTTAATCAGAGAAATGATAGATCTTCTCAATCAGGAGCCTCTTCAGAGCAGTTTAGTAAAATTGAAGCAAAACTTGATAAAATAATCAAAGTCTTACAAGAATTAGAAATGGATGTTGGAGATGAAGATGAAGATAATGATTCTGAGGATAACGAAGACGATTCTGACGAAGATTGAGAAGTCTTTTTCCTAATTTTTTTAAGATATCAAAAGATTTATTACCCTTATTTGATAATTCGTATAATGGATTTGACAAAGGAATTAAAATTGAACATGAAAGAAAATAGCGGGTATCTCATTGCATCTAATCAAAAACTCTACAAAAAAGTTATTGATGAACTCACTAAGCCTTTTAGGAAAGTTGAGATTGACAAAGTTGTGGCTATAGAATCTAAGGGTTTTCTTTATGGGTCCACTATTTCATATAAATTAAATAAGCCATTTATTCCTCTTTTCAAGAGTGGCAGGGTGCCAAAAAAATATGTGCTATCCAAGAAATATAAAGACTATAGCCATAAAATAAAATCATTAGATATTGGAAAAATTTCGATTCATAAAGGGGATAGAGTCCTTATTGTTGATGATGCTTTTGAAACTGGACAGTCTGGAAAAGCCGCAATTGAACTTGTGGAAAAGTTAGGAGGGATGGTTATTGGAATTTCAATAATTTACAGTAGACTAAAAGAAAAAGATGAGAAATTATTCAAAAAATATAACCTTAAATCTCTTCTAAAAATATCGGAATAAGGTCATATTTAAATAGCCCTTTTTCATTGAGTAAACATGGCAGCAACACCACCTGGCGCGAGAAAAAGAAAAATGGAGTATATGGTAGATCAGTCTGTATTTGATGATTTTGTTAAGGCGTGTAGCAGAAAAGGATTTGCTCCTCAGATAATTCTTGAGCAGGCAATGAAAAAGTTTATTCAAAGTGGACAGATTTGAGATATCCTGATTTTATCTGCAAATAAAGAAATTATCTTTGTCTTCTGGAAAATAAAGGAATTAAAGAATCGTCTAATTTTTCTATCACTTGCTTTGACGTTCTAAGATTTATTGTACTTCTTCTTAGGATGTCTTCTATTTGTTCTGTGAGAGTAAACATATTTTTCTTAGCTCTCTTTTCGAGAACTCTTATTATATCAGAATCAAGGTAAATGCAAATTTTGTTTTTGAACTTCGGCTTCTTCTTTAGACTTGCGAAAGCGTTTTCTATTTCTTCTATTGGCCAGCCATTATCCATTAAAGGTTTTCTTATCTGAAAATCATCAAACCCTCTCTTTCTGGATTCTTTAATGAAATTAACAAGTTGTTTGTTTAGCATTATTTCTTCTTTGTTCCTGTCGGAGTCGAAGATATGTAGACTTTTTGGACTGCAAAACTCTTGTATATTCCTTCTAAGATATCTGTTCCTGCATATCCTGAAAGGAGAGAAAGGCGCGGGTCAAAGTTGAATACAATTCCCACAAAAGAACCGATTATCACAGCTATGACGACGGTGATTAGATAATAGCCCCAAAGAATTTTTCTTCTTAATGAAAGCGCTTTTAGCAAACCCACAACTCCCCTTGTTAATCCTCCAACTCCACCTAATAATGCTGCTAGGAAAATGGGGTCCATTAATAAGGTATTTACTAACAAATATTTAAATCTTTCATTTTGCCAAAATTTATAAATGAACTAATACTGATTTGGAAATGAAAGGATTATTATTTTTTGTTGGGTTTATTATTCTTCTATTTGTTGCTATGCCCCTTGTTAGTTCTCTGAATATAGATATTAATCTTAAAAGTGATTATTCTTTTAGAAGCGTACTTATCAGAGTTTTGGATGGGGGCTCAAATGAGTTGGATAGTTTGTATCCTGGGAAGACGAATATTAATGGGGAACTGACTACTAACTATTCGACTTCCTTAGCTAAAATTGGATTCTCAGTTTTTATTTTGGAGAATGGAGAGGTTTTGAATAATGTCGAATTTGAAGAGATGCCTACTAATAAACCAATTATTCTGGATATGAGGGCTGATCCTGTAGATGTCCCTGAAAATATTTCAACTTCTAATGTTTCAAAAGAGACAACTAATGCAACTATTGTTGATGAAGGAAATCTTGAAGATGGATCAATTACTGCGCAGGCAATCTCTGGAGATGAAAAAAGTTTTAGTGTTCCGATTTTATTCTATTATTTAATTGGTATCCTTCTTTTGGCTGGAGTAATAGGTTTTATTGTTGGAAAGATGATAAGAGAAAAGAGACATTCTGGAAATATTTCAGATAAACCTGCAATGATTGTCCGTAAAGAAGATAGTGGATTTTCTAGAAATTTGGCTGTGGCTGAAAGGAAACTAAGAGATGCGCAAAATGAAATAAATAGGCTGAAAAATACAGATAAAATAAAGCAAGCTGAAGAAAAGTTAAGAAGAGATTCTGAAGAACTTGAAAAGCTAAGAAAAGGTGAATAGGAAATCTATTGGCTTCAAGGTGCATTGTTGCATCTACGGGTGTTTTAGATAACTTTTTAAGTTGGTTATGAATAAGTAATTTTATGAATGATTTAGTAAGAATTGGCTCGGAAACAGCCAAGGGCGGTTTTGCTAATGAAAAGACAATAGCAAAAAAATTTGATAAGTGGAAAAAGGATAAAGAAGCTCAAAAATGGCTAAAAATTATGGGTTACAATTTAAATGAGATAAAGGATGTTGAAGCAGTTATTTTACATGGACATAAAACAGATGTTCAGATAAAAGTGACTATCACTCTTAAAAAAGCTATTTCTGTTCAGAACCTCTCAATAAAGAAAGCAAATAGTGATGCGGATTTTAACCAGATAGACAAGAGATGGGTTAAAAATTATGTTGATTTATGGGACATCCCTAATAATATTGTAAATCTTTTAGAGATTTTTTGTGGTAAAATGTCTCCAAAACAATTACTAAAAGAAGGAAAAATAACTAAAGACAAATATAAAAAATTAAGAGATAAAAGAAGATTTTTTATGGACGAATTTGAAATCAGACGTCAGAAGGAGATAATTGATTTTTTTACAAAAAATAAGTTATTGATTGTTACTGACATATTAAAAGGTAGAGGACAATTTGCGGCGGATTGGATGTTAGTAACAAGGTATGATAAAAAGAAAGATGAAACAAGTTGGGTTTTAGCCGATATTAACAAAGCCATGAGTATTTTTGGAGAGGGAGATGTTAAGATAAGTCCAAGAGGAAGTATCGCTATTGGCAAAATTACTTTACAAAGAAAGGGTGGTGATGGTGGTAGAGAAACAGGAAAAATGTTACAATTCAAAATAAAACCTTGTGATTTATTTGAGAGTTAATTTCTAAAAAATTAATTTTAATTGCTGTAAATGAGGTTTTATTCTTTTATTTGCTTCATCGCAATATTCTTTACTTATTTCAGAACCAATAAATCTACGATTATTTAGGATAGCCATTTTTGCTGTTGTTCCAGAACCAAGCATAGGGTCATAGACTAAATCTCCTTCTTTACTCCAAGATAAAATATGGTCTTCTGCTAATTTTTCAGGAAAAATAGCTGGATGTCCGTTGTTAGATGTTCCAACAGGTATCTCCCAAACATTATTTCTCTTTTTATAATCTCCAACAACAAAATCTGGTACAACATCTCTCACCCCATTTGCATGTTTTCTTGCCCCCTTTACTTTTTGTCCTTTTAGTTTTGTTGGAATATCTTTTATTAAATTAGTCGTCTTAATTTTTCCTTTAGAAAAGGCAAACATATACTCAAAACTCTGACGATAACACGAATTAGAACCAAAGTTAAAACTATTTGGTTTAAACCAAATCATAGTATCGTGCAAATTAAAACCACATTCTTTAAAGAAAAGAGCTTGTTTAAATGCAGTTCCAGTTTCATTACCCTTATTTGTTGCATCATTAACAACCCACACTAAAACTCCCCCCTTTTTGGTAACTCTAAATAATTCTTTTGCTATTTTTTCAAATTCAAAAGAATATCCTTTGTATTCTCTTAAGTCATCATAGGGCGGAGATGTTATAGTTAAATCTACAAAGTTTTCTGGCATTTTTGCCATAGTCTTCAAACAATCCTCGTTATAGATTTTATTTAATTCCATTTTATCACTTTTTATTCTTTTCATTTCTTCTTGGAGTATCCCAATAAGGAGATTTACACGATGGACATACTTTCGGTTTTTCCTTTATATCATTTGGTATCCATTCATGACTACACCTCTCACACTTAAAACCTTTTTTGGTTATTTCTACTAAGGGCATATTAAGACTATACTTCTAAAGTATATAAATCTTTTGTTATATACTCCAGAATAGAAATGTTTATATACTTATATACCTTAAGAATAATATACATAAGAGGTATATAGAATGAAACAAGAAATAATTTGTGAAAAATGCAACGGAAAGAACATTAAGAAAGACGGAGTTAGAGAAACAAAAAATAGAGGTAAAGTTCAAAGATACAAATGTTTAAGTTGTTCTCATAGGTTTTCAATAGACGATGGTTTTTGGAAGATGAAAAACCACGAAGATAAGATAACCTCTTGTATGAATATGTATTATGCTGGAATGTCATTAAGAAAAATACAAGAGCATTTACAGATGTTTGCTCCTAAAAATTCTCATTATTCTACTCTCTATAGATGGATTGTAAAATATGCAAACATGATAAGCACATTAACGAATAATTTACAAGTTCAATCTGGACAAGAGTTAATGTCTGACGAAATGGAATATCATAGATTAGGAGAACAGAATTGGTTTGTAGATGTTATGGATACAGAAACTCGCTTCATGGTTGCTTCCGATTACATGAAAAGCAGAACCATAGAAAATCTTACAAGAGTTCTAAAGAAAAGCAAGTTCGCTACGGGAGAGCAAATTAAAGTAATTACGACAGATGGCTTACAAGGTTATCCGAGAGTTTTAAGGAAAGCATTTGGAGTCAATAACAAATTTAAGATTAATCCAAAAGTCCAGCACAATATTGTCATAGCTTCAGAAAGAGGATTTAATCATAAAATAGAAAGATTGCATAACTCAATTAGAGATAGAACAAAAATAATGCGTGGTTTTCATGGAAGTTTGGAAAGTGCTAAAGCTATTATGAAAGGATATGAGATTTACTACAATTTTGTTAGAAAACATCAGGGAATAGATAATAAAACTCCACAAGAAGAAGCTATACCAGAATTGATTTTAAGCACGAATAAGTGGTTAAGTTTGATTAAATTAGCTAAACTTTAGAAATCTTCTTTAATAATCTCTTTATCTTCCGCATCTCTCAAATATAGAATTTGTGCTCCGCTCAAAGTCATATGAGCATGCTTCTTTGAACCCTTTTGATAGACAATAATATCAGTTAACCATGGCTCTCTATTATAATCAATAACTTTAGCTTCGTGAGGACGTTCAATTTTCTCTTTTTTCACTTCTTTTTTATTTTCTTTCATAGCAAAAGTATGTAACTCAAAGTTAAAAAACCTTACGATAACACCCGACAACGCAACAATGCAGCTTCAAGGTTAGGTTTATAAAATAATCCTCATTTGGGTGTAAGATGGTGTTAAAATCAATTGCTAGATTTGTACTAAGCATTTTCTTAGTTTTTAGCCTTATTGGTTTTGTTTTTTCCCTTTCGTTTTTCATGGTTTTTAGTGAAAAAAATATTGAGAAACATTTCAAAGAAGGGCTAGAAAATAGCCTTAATGCCCATGGAACAAACTTAGACGAGGAGTATGATGCTCTTCTTTTGGAGTGTGAATCAGATGATTCAATAAATATTGCAAATGAAGGTGGTGTGGACTTTGAAATTAGTTGTGATAACTTAAAATATAATGGACGCGACGGCTTCGCCGATTTTATTGTGACTGAAGAATATAAAAAAGTTGAACCTTATATATTAATTGAACAAAGTTTTGTGAAGAAAGCCCTTTTGATATTTGGAATATTGTGCCTCGTTTTTGCCATTCTTATTGGAATTATCTCAATAGGGAAGTTATTATTAACATTTGGTATAATTTTTGTTTTTGCTGGGCTACCATTTATGACTGCAGGAATTATAAATGGCCAGATAGGAAAGATATTGAAAAATAACTTCTCTGACTTGGACGTTAATTTGTTTCCAGAGATCTCCAAATTTATTAGTGGAATAAGTAGCCAAATATTTACAAATTTTGTAATCATCTTTGTTATAGGTATAATCCTTTTGGTTCTTGCTTTTGTACTTCTGATTAAAAACAGAGAAAAAACAAATAAGGGGAAAAATGATTCTTAATTTACTGATTCTATTTCTTGGTGTTCCGATAGGATTACTAATCGCATGGCTTGCAAGAGACGAACTAAAGCAGGGAAGAAAATGGTTTAGAATTATGATAATTCTGTCCTTATTAGGCGGGTTGTGGTTCTGGCTAATTGGTAGGGTCTACATAAGTCTAACTTGGGGTTTTATTTTTATTATTGTCCTAGTTGCACTAGCAAAGAGTCAAGATAAAAAGTGGACAAAAATTTAAATACCTCTGAATTTTAGGTTTATTGTGATTATGGAAATCTTGTCTGCAGGTATTGGTTCTATTATAGCCATTATTATTTAGGATAGCAGATGCTTTCTGCGATTTAAAATGAACAAATATAATTTGTTTTGCTATGAATTGCTTTTTGTAGTTAGATTTTTAAGGCGTGGAGGTGAGATAATATAATGTTTGACTTAAAAAAGATTGAAGAAGAAGTATTGAAAGTCTGGGAAAAGAACAAAATTTATGAAAAGGTTAAACAGAAAAATGTTAAGGGAAAGAAATTTTATTTTCTTCAGGGTCCACCTTACACTTCGGGAAAAATCCATATAGGTCAAGCATGGAATAACTCTCTGAAAGATATGATTCTTAGATATAAGAGGATGAAGGGGTTTAATGTCTGGGACAGAGGAGGATATGATATGCATGGATTACCTACAGAAAATGCTGTCCAGAAGAAGTTGGGTTTGAAAAGTAAAGAGGATATTGAGAAATATGGAGTGGATAAATTTGTAAAGGAATGTATGGATTGGTCTACTTTGCATGCCGATTATATGAGCAAGGATTTATGGAATATAGGTGTCTGGCTCGACTATAAGAACGCTTACAGGCCAGTTAAAATGGAATATGTTAGTGGGGAATGGGCATTCTTCAAAAAAGCATGGGAGCAAGATAGGCTGTATAAGGGGAAGAAAGTTATACATTGGGACTCTGATTCTGAAACTTCGCTTGCTAAGCATGAACTGGAGTATGAAAACGTAAAAGATGAGTCTATCTTTTTAAAGTTTAGAAGTAAAGAGGCAGACGAATATTTTATAATCTGGACGACAACTCCTTGGACAATTCCCTTCAACCTAGGAATAATGGTTAATCCTAAAGTGGATTATGTTCGAATTAAAGTTGAAAATGAGAAATGGATTATTGCCAAAACTCTTGCAGAATCTTTTGTTTCTGGATTACTTGGAAAAAAATTTAAGACAATTGATGAATTTAAAGGCAAGAAACTCGAAGGACAAGAATACTTTCCTGTTCTTTATGATGAACTTAAGGAAACTTATGATGCCTTGAAGAAAAAATGGCCTAAAGTTTACACTGTTTTATTGAGTGAAGAATATGTGGATACTTCAGCCGGAACTGGATTGGTTCATTGTGCTCCTGGATGTGGGCCTGAAGACCAAGAGGTTGGAGAAAAGTATGGCATTGGTGTTTTTAACACGCTTAGTGAAAGAGGGAGATTTGAGAATCTTGGGAAATATACTGGATGGACTGCAAAAGAAGATGATAAAAAATTTATAGAAGAGTTTGAAAATAAAGGTGTGTTGGTTGCTAAGACAAAAATAGAACATGAGTACCCTCACTCCTGGAGAAGCCATAAACCAGTTATCTTTAGACCAACTGAACAATGGTTTGTAAAGGTAAAAGATTCTGTGCCGCAGCTTCTTAAATTTGATGAAAAAGTAAAGTGGGTTCCAGAAAAGAGTGGAGAGAGATATAGAAGATGGACTGAAAACTTGAGGGATATTAATATTACAAGGCAGAGATATTGGGGATGCCCTGTTCCTATTTGGGTTAATGAAAAGGATGAAAAAGATTTTTTCGTTGTTGGAAGCGTTGAAGAACTTGAAAAACTAACTGGGAAGAAATTAAATGATATTTCTGTTCACAGACCATGGGTTGACAAAATTTTAATAGAAAAAAAAGGTAAAATGTATAGAAGAATAGACGATGTTGCTGATGTCTGGATAGATTCTGGAACTGCTTCATGGAATTGTCTTTATAATAATCCTAAACTGATTAAAGAATGGTTTCCAGCTGATTTAATCCTTGAAGGAACTGACCAGATAAGATTATGGTTCAGTGTCTTGCAGATTTATTCTTCGATATATATGGGGAAAAGTGCTTACAAGAATATCTACAATCATGGAATGATCTTAGATTATCAAGGAACTAAAATGTCTAAATCATTGGGAAATATAATTTCTCCATATGAAGTTATTGATAAGTATTCCGTCGATATAATGAGAAATTATCTTTGTTCAGTTAGTGCTGGAGAGAATATTAATTTTAGCTGGGAAGACATAAAAGTTAAACAGAAAAACTTGATAATCTTGAGCAATATATCTAATTATATTATAGATTTGGAAAGTCAGAAGTTAAAGAAAGGAAAGCCTGGATTAGAAGAAAAATGGATTTTGTCTAAGTATAATAATTCTTTAAACAAGATAAGTAAATTATTCGAAGAATATAGACTTGATGAGACTATAAGAGAAATAGAAATTCTTTACATTTCCTTATCTAGAGATTATATTAGATTTGTGAGGGATAAAGCTAATGAAGATAGTGCTGTGCTTGATACTCTAAAAGAGGTTTATCTGGGTGTGCTAAAAATGTTTTCTACTGTATGTCCTTTCATTACTGAAAGTCTCTGGCAAAAAATGAACCAGAAGGAAGAGTCTATTCATTTGTGTAAGTGGCCAAAAATAGATATGAAAAAAGCTAATAAAAAGCTTGAAGATGACTTTGAAATTGCTATGCAAGTTATAGAGAAAGGATTGGCTGAAAGAGATAAAGAAAAAATTGGCTTGAGGTGGCCGTTAGCTGATGCTTCTTATGATTCTCAAAGAGTTGTTTCAAAAGAAGTTGAAGAAGTTATAAAGAATCAGTTAAATGTTAAGAAGATTATAATGAAAATAATTAAGGAAAATACAAATATAAATGTAAGCTTAAATCTAAAAGTGACTCCGGAGCTTGAAGCAGAAGGATTTGTTAGAGAGATGGCGAGAAGAATTCAGGCAGAAAGAAAAAACCGAGGATTAAAGAAAATGGATAGAATTGAATTGAGACTATTGATGGATAGTGATTTAAGAAAGAGAATAGAAAAAATCGCAGATATGTTAAAAGAAAGAACTGGCGCAAAAAAAATTGAGTTTACCGACGATGAACAATTCAAAGGCGAAAGCTTCAAGGTAAAAGACAGAGAAATTCGCTTTAATTTTGAGTAGTAACTTTAGATATATTTGTAATTGTGTAGGAGTATTCTAGAAAACATTTAAATACTCTTTTGATTTCGATAAGCAATAAGGTGTTATATGATAGTAAGTGAAGAATTTTTAGGCAGACTAAGGAAGATATTTGATTTGAACTTGTATGAAGTTAAAGTCTGGGCTTCTTTGTTGTCGAGGGGAGTTTCGACTGCAGGAGAGTTAAGTAATATTTCTGATGTTCCTAGATCAAGAACTTACGATATTCTTGAAAGCCTAGAAAAGAAAGGATTTATCGTCATGAAGATTGGTAAACCTATCAAATTTATTGCTTTGAAACCTGAAGAGGTTATTGAAAGAGTAAAGAAGAATCTTGTTGTTGGAGCCCAAGATAAAAGCAGAAGACTTGACAGACTTAAAGGAGATGAGGTCATGGATGAGCTTTCTAATCTTTACAGCAACGGAGTTAAATTTATTGAACCTTCTGATTTGTCTGGTAGTTTGAAGGGTAGACAAAATATGTATAATCATTTGGATATGATGTTGAAAAATGCAAATAAGGAAGCCGTTGTTGTAACAAGTGCGGAAGGACTTAACAGAAAAATGGAAGCTTTGTTGCCTGCTTTTGAGAAAGCTAAGAAAAGAGGCATAAAATTGAGAGTTGTTGCACCCATCAATTCTGAAAATTATAAGGTTGCTAAAGAATTGTCTAAGTATGTAGAAGTCAGATCGAGCGCTGGAAAAAATAGCGGTAGATTTGCTTTAATTGACAGTAAAGAATTGATGTTTATGCTTTTGGATGATAAGAATGTACACCCAAGTTATGATACTGCGGTGTGGTTGTCAAGTGATTTTCTCGCTCAGTCTATGCAAGGTATGTTTGAAAAAAGTTGGGAAGATTTTATTCCATTGAATAAAGTTAAATTGAAATAAGAAACTTGATTTTTTCTTTGTGTTAACATTTATATACTTTATTTGTCTTTATTCTTTATGAAAAATGGGTGTGATGTTAGGAAGTTGGCGCTTTCTCTGGGTTTGACCTGGTCATTAGGTATTTTTGTTCTTGGTTTAGCAGCAATGTTTTGGGGTTGGGGAACTGGAGTTGTTATACTTCTTGGTACTTTGTATCTTGGATATGATTCAACTTTTCTTGGTTCAATAATTGGTGCTGTATGGGCTTTTGTTGATGGTTTTGTTGCAGGTTGGTTGATTGCCTGGATATATAATAAGATTTGAGTTGGAGGAATAAGTCTTATATAGCTTAGTGATTTATAATTTAAATGAAAGTGGTGATAGCTCTTGGTGGAAATGCAATTTTGAAAAAGGGTGATAAACCAACTATTAAGGCGCAGATTGAAAATACTAGGAGGGTGCTAAAAAAACTTTTTCCATTGATTAAAAATAATAAAGCTGTGATTACCCATGGTAATGGGCCACAGGCTGGATATTTGCTTTTGCAACAGGAAAAGGGAATCGGAATGCCCTTGGATGTTTTGGATGCAGAGACTGAAGGGCAGATTGGATATTTAATTCAACAGATTTTGTATAATCTTCTTCAGAAAAATAAAGTTAAAAAAAATGTGGTTACTGTTTTAACGCAGGTTTTAGTTGATAAAAATGATACTGCTTTCAGTAAACCAAGTAAATTTGTTGGTCCATTTTATACAAAGCCTCAGGCTGGAAAGTTAAAAAATAAATTTAGAATAAAGGAAGATATAGGTAGAGGATATAGAAGAGTTGTGGCGAGCCCAAGGCCTCTTGAAATTATTGAATCAGGAGTTATTAATAATATTTTGAATTATTCATTTGTTATCGCGGTTGGAGGAGGTGGAATTCCGGTTGTTAAAGAAAGGAACGAACTGAAAGGTATAGATGCTGTGGTTGACAAGGATTTGGCTTCTCAGTGTCTCGCAGATTCTATCAATGCAGACATACTTGTGATGATTACTGATATAGATAGAGTTTATCTTAATTACAAGCAAAAGAATCAGAAGGGATTAGATAAAGCTTCTCTCAAGGAGATTAGAAAATATTACTTAGAAGGGCATTTCCCTCCTGGAAGTATGGGTCCAAAGATAGAAGCTGCAATTAATTTTCTTGAGAACGGAGGGAAGAAAGTTATAATAACTAATGTTGAGAATATTAATGGAAAAGGGACGGTGATTGTGAGATGAAATTTTTATTCATATGTAAACATAACAGGTTTAGAAGTAAAATAGCAGAATCTTGGTTTAACAAACTAAATAATGGGAAACATGAAGTTAAAAGTTCTGGCCTTCTTGAAGGTTCTTATCCTCTGGAAAAATCTCAAGTTAGAGTTGCTAAGAGATTGGGTGTTCCTATTGATAGACATCCTAAGGCAACTAGCACTAAATTATTGGACTGGGCTGATTATATTATAATCGTGGCAAATGATGTTCCTAAGGAATTATTTGAGGGTTATAATAAAAAGGCAAAAAGAATTGTTTGGAAAATTGAGGATAAATATAATGACAATGAAAATAATATAGAAAGGATTATCAATGAGGTAGGACTTAAAGTTAAGAACTTAATGGAGAACTTAGAATGAGAGACTTATTATCCCTGAAGAATTGGAGCACGACTGAGATAAATGATGTCCTCATTAGCGCTGGAAAATTAAAGAGAAACAGAAGCAAACATCATGAAATAATGAAGGGTAAAACTTTGTTAATGCTTTTCGCTAAGCCATCTTTGAGAACCCATTTGTCATTTGATGTGGCAATGTATCAATTAGGTGGTCATTCTATATTCTATGACCTTAGTCATTCAACACTCGGAGAAAAAGAATCAATCAAAGATTTTTCTAAAGTTATCAGTAGATATGTTGATGTGATTATGGCTCGATTATATGAACATAAACAGATAGAGGAAATGGCTAAGTGGGCTGATGTGCCGGTTATTAATGGTCTGACAAATGAGTATCATCCATGTCAGGCACTTGGAGATTTTCTTACAATCAAAGAAAAACTTGGAAGGGTGCATGGGAAGACAATTGCTTATCTTGGAGATGCGAATAATAATGTTACTCACTCTTTAATCCTTGCAGGAGAAAAAATGGGCGCTGAAATAATTGTTTCTTCGCCTGACAAGAAAGAATATTTGCCTAATCCTAATTTAATTGCTAAAGGAAAATATAGATATGAGAAAGACCCTATAAAGGCAGTGAAGGGCGTAGATGTTATTTATACAGATACTTGGATGAGTTATCAGGTTCCCAATAATCAGGAGAAAAGGAGAATAAAAGATTTGAAACCTTACCAAGTTAATGGAAAGTTGTTCAACATTAATAAGAAAGCATTGTTCATGCACAACCTTCCCGCTAAGAGGGGTATGGAAGTTACAGATGAGGTTATGGATTCGCATAGAAGTATTGTATATCAACAAGCGGAGAATAGAATGTGGAGTGAGAAAGGGATATTGTTAAAGTGCTTGGGCGTGCGGGGATGATTATTTAGTTATATCTTATCCCAGATGACCTCAATTATTTCCTTCTTTATTCCCTCCCTCAGATTAAAGCTATTAGCCCATCTTGCATAACCTGACCATCCGTTATAACTATCATAAAGCGAATTAAACCATCTTTCTCCTCTCCTGAAAGATTCTACCTTCTTCTGCATTTTTCTTATATTTCTTTTTCTTAGCAACTTGAAATGCGCAAAATTCCTGAATCCAACAAAATCAATTCCTTTTGATAAAGAAGTAACTTTGGATTTATCTGGATGAAGTTCAATTTTTAATTCTTTTTTAAGAAAGTCGTTAATTTGTATCTTCCATTTTTTCAGTTGCTCTTTAGAGCTGTGTAAAATGACAAAATCATCTACATACCTTACATAGAATTTTGCTTTTAATTCATGCTTAACAAAATAATCTAATTCATTCATATAAACATTAGCAAAGAATTGCGAAGTTAGGTTTCCTAAGGGCATGCCTTTTTTATCAAACCAAGATGTTATCTCTCTCTCTCTCTCTTCATTCTAAAGTTCGTGTTAAGTATTTGTCTAATCAACCATAACAGATTTTCATCTCTAATCTTTTTTCTCAAAATACTTAATAAAACATCATGATTAACTTCTTCAAAATAATGTTTTATATCGGCTTTTAAGCAATAGCCTCTTATTTGATTGGCATTAAACCAACCATTAGGCCGATTATTTCTGGATACTTTTCTAACAAAATAATAGAACCTCTCAATTGCTTTGAGATTTCCCTTTCCTTTTCTACTTGCAAAAGAGTCGTAAATAAATATTTTCTCATAAATTGGCTCTAAAAGGTTACATATCGCATGATGAATGATTCTATCTCTAAAGTCAGATTTACTTATTTTTCGAGTTTTTGGGTCCCGTAAAATAAATGTCTTAAGAGGCTTAGGAATGTAAGTTCTTGACTTTAATTCATAGTGTAAGTCAATTAAGTTCTTTTCAATATTCTTTTCAAATTCAATAATATAGGGCTTTTTTGTTTTTCCTCTTCTTGCCTTTCTCCATGCAAGAGTTAAATTTCCTAAGGAAATAAGCTTTTCATAAAAGTTATTGTGAGTTTTCATTTCTAATGTCTTGGAGCCAAGGCTATTCCAAACGAATACCTGTTGTCGTAGTTCGGCTCGTTACCGTTAACGTTAAGCCTGTCGTCGTTGAAGTTGTCGTCGTTGACGTCAGGAACTCGAGTTAGCCAATTAATTGAAAGTAAATCGCAATATTAAAGGAAGATGAAGCAACAATAAATAATTTTAAAATATTAATAAATGAAGTTGAAGAGAATAGTTTATATGTTAATAAAGAGATAGACAAATTTTTTGATAATTTTGAATCTCTATTAGTTAATTTTTCTTCAAGTCTTTCCTAATCAATTCTTCTAAATATTCAGAAATCTCTATTTTTTGTTTAATGCAGTGAATTTTAACATCTTGCCATAAACTCTCCTCAATCACTAAACTCGTTTTCTTCTTTGCCATATACCTCTATACCTATATACTATTATGGAAACAACACAAAGCGTAAAGCAATTTACCGATAATAGAGAAGAACGAGCAAAAGCTATCTTACAAATAGGAAACCCTGAATGTTTAGATGAAAATACTTACTTAGTTCCTTCACAATTTGACAGCAATAAAAAATATGAAGTAACACATTTTGATAGTTATTCCTGCAACTGCAAAGATTTTGAATTAAGGTGTAAAGGCAAAGGATTATACTGCAAACACATTAAAGCCATAATTTTATTTGAGAAAGTGATACTCCTTGCCCTAAAGGGCAAGGCTTCTATGCATGATGCACATCCTGATTTCTCACGTAATCTATTGCTCTCTCAACCTGACTAAATCCGAGGCTGGAAGCAAACTTCCCAGGGCTCCA
>DANJ01000025.1 GCA_002497285.1 Candidatus Pacearchaeota archaeon UBA92 | reverse complement strand
CCCTTTAGGGCAAGGAGTATCACCATCCGTAATTTTAATTCCCCAAGGGTCTGTTTCTTTGTCGACTATTTTTTGGACTTGGTTTCCTATTTCTTCTCTTTTAGCAAGAACAGTATCAAGCTCAGCCTTTCCAGTCATATCTCTAAGTGCTGACTGAGCAAGCTGAGAAATAGCAAACTGATAATCCTCAACTTCCAAAACAGCCTTTTCAGAATTCACAACTTTAAAGAAAACAACGCCATTCACCCTCATCGGAACATTATCTTTAGTTATAACTTCTTGAGAAGGAATGTCCGTAGTGATAACTCTCACATCAATCTTTTCTATTCTCTCAATTACAGGAATTATCCATCTAAATCCTGGTTGGAGGGTTCCGGCATATCTTCCAAGCCTAAATTTAACGGCCCTTTCATATTGATTAATTACTCTAATGCCTGACAAAATAACTATTACGGCGAAAGCAATAAGATATGTCCCAAAGCTAATTCCAAGTGCCATCTTTTAACAAACACATATGTAAGAGATAATTAATAAATCTTGCTATATTGATAGATTATCAGCTAAACAACAACGGAGTAATAAACACTTCCATAAACGCCGCAATAAATAATATCAACACGGCAAGTATTATCAAATTAAGTGAGTCTTGCAAAATTTCCCAGAACTTTTCTGTCTCTAAATCTCTCCTTATAACTGCAATAGAAATTATTCCTCCGGCAAGAGCGCCAACAAAATATGAAGCTATTTCAGGTATACCATGAATGAAATACCTTCCAAGTGCAAGAGGCAGTAGACTCAAGTTAGATTCACTAAATATTGCTATTGCGGCCCCTATAACCATTCCATTCCATACCAGAATGAATATGACTCCCGCCCCAAATATCAAAGAAAACACGAGAGTAAATATCAGAACGTATATGTTGTTAGTAAATATCAGAAACAATCTTTCTCCATTTGTTATTGCAAACTGAGTAGTGGTTGGTACATCTTTTAGTCCATACTGCGCAAAACATTCACTCACATTTCCCGGCCGATTTATCTGACAATATGTCTTAATAGGTGCTTCAGATAAACTTGAAGTTGGAAGGATTATGTACCAGAATGAAAACGCAACAACAAATCCTGCAAAAAGCCACAAGAACGCCCAAAGAGCCTTTCTATGTGCTTTAATTCTGTTAAACGCTCCAGAGATTTCATATGCTTTTTTTTCTTCCAGCCTAATAACATAATACATGAAAGGTATAGAAAACATAACTGTAAAAGTGACTACAAAAATGCTTGAATACTGAGAAAGAACAGCATCTTTCGAGAAAACCCACTGTGCGATTAAAATAGAAACGCTTGCATAAAATGCACCGACAAAAAACATTTCCCAAGGCCTTCTTTCGGCCTTCTTCGGGCCTATCAACATCTCTAACATCAACTCTTATCCCGACTACAGCTTAAATAGTTTTTTATACGCACTCTTCCTAATTATAAAATGGGTGAATTTGAAAAAATCTGTAAGGATATAAAATCAATTAAAATTCAAGGAGCTACAAATGTCGCAAAAGCAGCAATTAGGGCATACTCTTTAAAACCCGGAGAAAAGACAAAAAAAATATTAATGAATTTAAGGCCGACAGAGCCTGCGTTATTCAATGCTTTAAAATTCTTAGAAAAGGAAGGGAAGAAAAAAATACTTTCACACTTCAAAGAATCTCAAGAAATAATAAATCAAGAAGTTTTTAAAATAATAAAGAGCAATTCTATCATTTACACACACTGCCATTCAACCTCTGTAGTTAAGGCGCTAATTTATGCAAAAAAGAAAGGCAAGAAATTCCAAGTACTTTCAACAGAAACACGTCCATTATTCCAAGGAAGAAAAACGGCAAAAGAGCTAGCAAAAAACAAAATAAAGGTTTCTTTATTTGTAGATTCAGCAATTCATCAGGCAGTTAAGAAATCCAATCTTGTCTTACTTGGAGCAGATGCAATCTTAGAATCAGGAGTAATGAACAAAATAGGTAGTCAGGTTGTCGCAGAAGAAGCAAAGTTACACAAAAAACCAGTCTATATAGTTTCAGACTCGTGGAAATTTTCCCCGAAAAGCATGGAAATAGAAGAAAGAAATTTCAAGGAAGTCTGGGAAAACACGCCAAAAAGAGTAAAAATAAGAAATCCTGCCTTTGAAAAAATAAACAGAAAATATATCAAAAAAATAATCTCAGAACTAGGAATTTTAAATTATTCAGATTTCATAAGAAAAGCGGACAAAATTATTTGACTTTTTTCTGAGATTCTTCTATCTTTACAATAATCTCTTGCATTTCAAGATTCAATTTTTCAATAATCTGGCTTATTTCACTTCTCATCCTTAATAATCCAGAAAGCTGTTCTTTAATCACATCTCTTGCTTCTCCAGGTTTTTTCTTGACAAATATTCCAGAGCCGACGCCAACATACAAATTTTTATCCTTAATTTCTGTAGGGATATAAACTCCCTTTCCTAAACTTGCAAGCATTTCCTTACTCTCAGATTTGTCCAACACATTTAGATTAAAATCAAATTCCTGTAGTTCATTTATTTGCTGTCCAACTAAATTGAACCTGTCTTCCATGTCTTGAGATTCAACATATTTTTCTTGTAATTCTCTGACTAATTCTTCCATGTCTTGCTCTAATTATGGCAGTTTAAAAAGCTTCCTGAAAACTAAACTCCCGGCTATAGCGCTTACAAGATAGTACCAAAACCATGTCTTTGCAATGGTCGTTTCTAAAAAAACACCCCTAATCCAACTAAACACAAGCAATATAGGAATTAATGTAATCAGCATTGGTTTCAATGAATGTTTAAAGCTATCTCCAACATGGGTCATCATTTCTTTTTGCATCTCCATAATCTTTGCAGGGTTATCCTTATACTTCTTCATTTCCTGTTGTAATTCTTTCTGTCTCGCCCTGCTTGTTCTCATCTTCTCTTTATCAAGAACAAAGAAATTAATCAGACTAATAAAAAAGGAAACTAGGATAGAAATTATAATAATCGAGGTCCTTGGCTGTGCATTAATAAACTCAATAATCATTATAAGAAGACAGAATAATTGTATTTAAATCTATAGAATTATTCTTTCAGGAAAGAAACAATTTTATTAACAACCTCTTCAATCTTTATCGATTTCAATGCACCTATTTTGTACTTCACTAATGACCTTTCAGCAGAAAATATTTTGTCAATCCTTAGGTAGCTTTCAACTTTCAGCTTTCCTTTGGCAAAATCTTCTTTTTTAATTGGAATTTCAACTAATTTATCATAAGATTTTCCAGTTATTTGGCAGACAATAATATCTTCGCCCTTTGGAACTTTGATAACTAACACTGGTCTTTTTTTTGATTTTATAAAATTAGAAAAGGGGAATTCTAAAACTACTACTTCTCCTCTTACAAATCCTTCCATATTTCATCTTCTTCTTTATTCAGCCAGGTTTTAGCCAAAGATTTTTCTGACCAAAGAGCAGTTTCAGGAATAGATTTTTTTAATATTATTTCATCATTCTTCCTTATTACAATTAGTTTATCGCCTTCATTAATGTCTTTGCGCATATCCAAGGGTATAACCACTTGTCCCCTAGAACTCATTTTAGTGGTGTCAATAAGCATAAGTAAGATTAATCTTATTTATATTTAAATGTTTTGTTATCTAACCTATCATTTTTCTCAATGCAGGATGCATATCTACAGTGTGCTGTTGCACAATATTCTGGTAAAGTTGATAAGTAATCATGACTGCAAGTAAAATCGCAGTTCCAGAAGTCAAGGCTCCAAGCAAATCAGCCACAGCCGCAAGAGCCCCTATAGCAAGTCCACCCATCACTGTCAAAGGCATAATATATCTATTCAATATGCTCTCTAAAACCCTTTCATCTTTTCTAAATCCAGGAATCTGCAATCCAGACGAAATTATGTTCTTTGCCTGTGAAGAAGAATCCATTCCAGCAGTCCTAACCCAGAAGATAGCAAATACCATGGATAAAATCATGTAAGCTATAAGTCTCAAAAACGCTTGTATTAAATTATTGAATGCAAGTCCTCCTCTTAATGCTAGTTCTAATATGTTTGGTGCATTTATCCAATATGCAAATCCGGAAATTGGTACTCCCTGAGCAAACCCTCCTAAAAATGTAGGATGTCCCAACCAGTTTTCCATTAAACTGGCAAAGAGTTGCAAGTTAGCAATTAAGGCAGCAACCAAAATAACAGGAATAACAGAAGCATAGAAAAATGCAAGAGGCCATTTAACGCCATATCCTCTTAATCTATCATATGTCAATGGAACTTCTACTTTCAGACTTTGAGCCCAGACAACAGATGCAAAAATAATTCCTGTAACAAGGATAGTTCCAAGAGCAACTAGGGCTTCAGAAGGTGCGCCATTTATAACTGATTGCAATATCACAAGCACTTTTCCTGTACAAGGAGTTCCAGAAAAATCAGCAAGACAGTTCTGTCCGCCTATTCCTACAAATTGGAATAGTCCAGTAAACAATCTCCATGCAACTCCAGCAACGATAAACAATGAAACTCCTGAGCCAAAGCCCCACTTCTGTACAACTTCATCCATATAAACAATAACCAAACCACCTAACATAAGCTGACCAATTACTATTGGAGCATATCCAGGAGAAGCTTCCAATCCCCTCATAACAACATAAATTACTGCCTCAAACACAATGAAAAATAGAACCCCTATCTTTTGTATTCCTTGGAAATATCTTCTTCCTTCTTCAGATTTTGTATCAATATTCAAAATTCCTGAACCAACAAGCAATTGCAAAATTATAGAAGACATAACAATTGGGCCAATACCAAGACTGATTACAGAACCAAAGTCAGTTCCAAGAAGGATAGCAAGATGTTCAAATCTTCCTAATGCGTTGGAAGATAATCCGTAAAGTTTTATGTTTGCTAGAATAAAGAATCCAGCAAGTATTATCAAAGTCCATTTAAGCTTTGTATTGAAACTTACCTTCTTTTCGGCAGGTTTCCTTACTTCAGGAATATATTGGAGTATTGTTTTTAACACCATATTTTCTAACGGAAAAAGAGGTTTTTAATCCTTGTCTTTTTCATCATTCTCTCTTTTATTTTCAGAAATCTCAATCTCTCCGCCATTTTTTTCAACTTTTTCAATGGCGCCCTTAGAAGCAGCAAGAGCCTTTATTTTGAATTTTGTCTTTATCTCTCCAGTACATAAAACTTTCTTTCCGGTAAAATCCATTTCAAAAAAGCCCTTATTTTCTTTAGCAATTCCTTTCCTTACTAAAGAATCAAGTCTGCTTTCTATTTTTCCAAGATCAACTACTTCTATGTTTTTTTCTTTTCTTCCAGCTCTTCTGATAGTCGTTCCAAAATATTTATTACCCCAAAGGTTTATGACAAGGCTTTTCTTCTGGTCTGCTCTCTTTCCAGTTCCAGACATTCCCTTTCCTCCTCGATGTCCTTTTCCTCTTGCCTTTTTCTTGGCTCCTCTTCCATGAGTATGAGTCCCTCTATATCTACTTCTCTTTGTTCTTTTTTTACTCATCATCTTCATCTTCCTCCTCAAATGTTCCCTTTATCTTTTTTCCTAAATCCATCTCTTTCTTCTCTTCTATCAAATCTTCAGGAACTTTCGTAAAGCCATTCATTTTCCAGCATTTATCACATTCTTCAGGAGGGTTCTTCCCATATTCAATAATTCCACATTCACATTCCCACATGTCAGACATTACAACATCCTCCCCAAAAGTTCATCAATTTTTTTATTATGTCCAAGAACACCTTTGCCAACTCCCACGTGTTTTTTACTTTCAATTCCGCCTCTTGGTGGATGTAATCTAAAGAAAGGTTTTATCCCGAGCTCTTCAGCCTTTTTTTTGCCCAAACTTTCAAGAACTTTCTTAACATCTATCTTCTTACTATTAATGCCCTCTCCTCTAGCAGTCACAAGTTTCTCAATCATTTTCTCACTAACTCGGCCATATGAAATATAGTTTCTTATTTTTTTCAATAGTTTTTCATTAAATGGACTATCTTCAATAAGAACTGCAGAATATTTTCTTCTCAATCTTAATCTGAAAAGAGCATTTTCTATCTTCTCAGGCACATCAACCATTCCACTTATTCTTATTATTAATATCATTTTAGTTCTCCATATCCCTTGTTTTTTTCAGAGCATTTAAAACTGCTCTTGCAAGGTTAAATGTTGTCCTTACATGTCCTTTCGTGACTCCATAAACATCCTTTATTCCTGCAAGTCTAAGTATCTTCTTTGATTCATCACCTATAACCAATCCAGTTCCCTGAGGCGCAGGCATTAGTTTGACTCTAACACTTCCTGATTTCCCTTCGACAATATAAGGTACTGTATGCTTCTCATCACATGAACAATCAAAGTGCGCACAACTTCTTCCAACTTTTATTATACCCAGCTTTGCATTTCTCACAGCTTTCTCTTTTGAAGGGAGAGTTTCTTTTGATTTCCCATAGCCTACTCCAACATGTCCATTTTTATCTCCAACTACAGCCATTGCAGAAAAGGTAAGTACATTTCCTTCCTTAGTCTTTCTCTGTGTCTGTCTCCATGCTCTTCTCTTTCCTCCTCCAAACTTTCCCTTTGCTTGTCCTATAGAAAGAAGATCTTTTTCTAGATTAAGTAATAAATCAACAATCTCAGATTCAAGAATTTTTTTCCCATTGTCTAAGATATTATCAATATTCTTTTCTTTACCTGATTTTACATCTTTTCCAATTTGAGTCTTTGGAACCCACGAATGAAGTTTATCTTCCTCAGCTCTCTTATCTCTTTCAGCTCTCATTTCGGAGAAACTCATTTTTTTCTCGTCCTTAACTTCTTCAACTGTTTTCTCTTCTTTCTTTTCAACTTCTTCAATCATTTTATTTGCAATTTCTACTTCTAATTTCTCCAACTCTTCAGGTGTTGGTTCAACTATATCTTTAATTTTCTTTTCAGTTTCTTTGTTTGCCATTATATTTTCTCCTTAATTTTTTTAACTATATCTTTAATTTTTTCATTCCTTTCTAACATTTCATCACTAGGAAGAGTTTCTTCATCGAAGTTGATTTTTATTCCACCTTCTATAGCTCCCTTAAGTGCAGCATAAATTCTACCCTTATGAATGTTTCTCTGTAAGCCTAAATCTAAAACCACTTCCTTTCCTTTTACCTTCTTCCCTAAAAGGATTCCAGTAAGATAACATGCAGGTAGACTCTTCAAGCTTCCTTCTTTTTCTTTAGGCCAGCCTAATTTTAGAAGATCCTTTGAGGTTACAGAGAATAATACTTTATCTTGTGCGATTTCGCTTTCAACTATTTGCATTACAACAAATTTATTACTTTTTCTTATTATCAATCTTAGCTTTTCGCTTTTCAAAAGACCAAGTCTAGCTTTGTAATCAGTTTTCTGTTGCTTTCTTCTTCTTTTTACTGTTCTTCCTATTTTATGCATCTTCTTCTTTCCTCATTTCTCGAATCTTTTCTTTTATATGCGCCAGACTCTTGAATGCTTTTAATCTTATCTGTTTTCTCAATTCAATATAATTTTCTCTACTTATCAAGCCATTTTTTTTCAATTTAGTCACATATGACCTGAACTTTCTTGTTAGAGTCATATAATCTCTCTTTCGGGTATTGACTGTTCTCTTTATACTTCCTTTTCTTCTTCTTGTCTTTTTAACTTTCTTTGTCTTTCTACCCTTTATCTCTTTAATGCTTATCGCACCGTTTAAAACTAAATCCTTAATATCTTGTTTAGTTATTGCTTCCTTTATTTCATCTAATCTACTATTATTAAACACAATTCTTGATTTTCCAACGCCAAATGTTCTTACAGCAAGAGCTTTTTTCTTATCTAATTTCATTTTCTTCCTCCGATATTAAATATTTTCAATTTCATTTCATGAGCCTTCTTAATTACATCCATCTTTTTCTTAGCTCCAATTTTTCCGATTATTATTATATTATCTTTTCCAACTTTTTCTACATCCTTTACATTAAACACCCTCACAGGAATCTTCCCATCTATTTTTCCAAATTCTTTTCTTGATTTTCCATATCCTAAACTTGGCATTTTTGGATAGCCCTTTCTATTTTCTCTTATCTTATTGTCTCTTCCCTTTGCTCCTCTCCATTTCTGCTTATTCTTCCTTTTCTTTCCCAACTTTGAAAATCTTGTTGAATCTCTTCTTATAAATTTTTTAGCCATCACATACTTCTCCTTGGTTTTTCAGTTATAAATATACCGTCCTGAAATATTCTTCTGTCTCTTACTCTGACTTTCGAGGCCTTTTCAAGGTTTGCAGCAGTCTGTCCAGTCTTTCCGATATCACTCCCTGAAACAATTATTTCTTTATTTTTTACTTCAACTTTCACACCAGGTGAAATTTTTGAAACCCTTGTTATTTTTTCACCTAAAAAATTACTTATCAAAACCTTATCTCCTTCAACCTTCACATTCATTGGAAAGTGAACATTACATATCTCAAGCTTGTAAACAAAGTCATCATTCAGTCCCTTAAAAACATTTTTTATATGGGCTATATCACTCTTTATAATCTTAAGCTCTTTTTTATTCGCTCTTTTATGTCCAAGAATTAAATTTCCATCTTGAACTAAAATTTCTCCGCCACGAAGCTTAATCTCTACAAAAGAATTCTTATCTCCTTTCTTAAATTCTATTTTATTACCCGAAGCCTTACACTCAATTCCTTCCGGAATTTTAATCTGTTCACTCAATATTTTTTTCATTAATAGAAATAAGCAATAATGCTTCCCCCTAGATTTTTTTCCTGTGCAGTTTGATGAGTCATAAGTCCCTGACTTGTTGAAATAAGAACAACACCCAATCCTCTAGCAGGAAGATATCTTCTCACATATTTTTCAATGTCTTTCGCTTTTACAATATATCTAGGCTTTACTGCTCTACAGAAGTTAAGCTTACCCAAGGTAACATTAAGTTCTTTTCCTTCAATGTTATAATTGCTAATATATTTCTTGAGTTTACCTATAGCAAGAACAGAAAGCAATACTTTTGAGTACATACTAATTTTAACTATCTTCTTTCCCGCAATTTTTGCGTTCATCATTTGGTTTAACCCGTCTGCTACTTTATCTTGTGACATTTTTTCTCCTAGCTGTATTTTATAAAGCCCATTTCCTCCGCTATTTCTCTAAAACATTGTCTGCAAAGATGTATATTATACTGATTTAGATGAGCTCCAAACCTTCCACATCTTTGACATTTCTGCTTCGCAACTCCAGTGCTTCTAATCTTTGGCTTATTATGTTTCAAAAATTTTTTCATTTTCTCCGGCTTTGTCCTAAGTTGCTTCAAAATCTTGTTCCAGTCGCTTGCAGTCATATTTAAACGAATTTCGTCTTGAAATTCTCCTCCATAAATTTAATTATTTCTTCCGGTGAAACATGATGCCTTCTTGGCAATTTTCCCCTTTTTATTTTCTTCTTTATTACTCTGACTCCAGCCCTTTCAAAGACAACAGTCACATTAAATCCTCTTATTCCTATATCTCTATTATATTCAAGACTTGGAACATCAATATATTCTTTTATTCCAAATGAGAAGTGGTTTTCAACAACTTGTGACCTTCTAAGTCTATTTCCAACACCCGCTAAAAGTCTCATAAGGGTTTCTTTAGCCTTATTTCCTCTTAATGTTATTCTAGTTCCCAAAGGCATGTCTGGTTTGACATTGAAAGCAGGTATTCTTCTCTTAGGCCCAGATTTGATTATCTGTGCCTTTGTTCCAGTTATTATTCCTAAAAGTTTTACGGCCTTATCTAACTCTGGACCCACAGCCCCTGCACTAATTACCATTTTAGTCATTCTTGCATTCCTCATCACATTGTCTTTATCATTTGCTTTCACCTTATTCTCTATTTTACTTTTCATATTGCTATCAAGTGGGACTGATTCAGTACAACCACTCTATCCTCCATCTGAACTTCAACCATCTTTCCACTCACTTCCTTAATTTTCCCGTTATTTCCAACACTTCTTCCAGAGATAATAAAAACCTCTTTGCTTTTTTCTAAAGGAATTATTTTCTTAACTTTTCCATCGAAACCAACATGAACTGAGTCTCCTACTCTGATTTTATCATTAGTCAGAAAATTAGTGCCATCATGAAGATTAATTTGTGTCTTTCTACCTTTCAATATTTTTTTCCCAATAACCTTACAATTTTTAAAGTCATCCTTTGTTTCTTCAAAATTAAATTTACCGGTTTTTAATATAGTAAGTTTGTATTTCTTATCTGCTTCAATAACATTAAACAAGCTTATTCCTTCTTTTAAATCTCTTACAAGTCTACCATTAATTTTAAGCAATCCTTGTTTCACCATAAGATTAACTTCTTTTGCAGTTCTCGCAAGATTAAGCATATCTCGTATTGCAATGACTACAGGTATTCCTTGTCTAGAATTGTTTATGGCTCTTGCTATGTATTTCGTTCCCTTTCTCGCTATAGGCATTCTTTTACTTGATTTAGCTCTTGTCAGATACATTTTCTTTCTCCTTATTTTCAGATTTATTTGTCATTCTCTTGATTCTCTTTTTATCGTCGAGATTTAAAGTTTGAAGAATAAGTTTGCTCGGATGAAAATAAACATTGAATTTAGTTCCGTCTTTCTTTGCGCGATTAATTCCTTCTAAAGTTACTCTTGATTTCTTTATATCTACACTAGAAACCTTGGCTTTCTTTTTCTTGAAACTTCCACGCATGACAAGCACTTCATCGCCCTTTTTTATCGCGATGTTTCTCTTGTCATATTTTTTTCTTAGTTCTTTCGACAAAGGTGCACTTAAAAACTTATGCTTTAAATGCAAAGGCGCATTATACAAATATTTTCTTTGCTTCCTTGGTTGCTTACTTGCTGTCCACGCAGTGGAAAATTTAGATTTCATGATACAAACTGTGCAATTTTAGCAAGCACAGACCACCTTTCAAAAACTTCTCTAGCGACAGGACCTTTAATCTGAGTTCCTTTAGGATTTCCTTTTCCATCCTTGAGCAATGCAACAGCATTATCTTCAAACATTACTCTTTCTCCAGTATTTCTCATATATGGCTTTTTGATTCTTATTACAACAGCATCGAAAACTTCACCTTTCATAGTTGGATTTCCTTTTCTTACAGAAACTTTTACAAGATCTGCAATTTTCACATACTGTTGTCTTTTTCTATTAGTTTTACCTTTTTTTACACTAACAATTCTTACTATTCTGGCTCCACTGTTATCACTAGCCAAAACTAAGCTTCCAATATTTAATCCTCTTGTTAATTTAGCTGCTACTGCTTTCATCTTTTCTCCTTACAATTTGAATAACCATGAAATGAATTATTTTACTAAGAGGTCTACACTCTCTTATTTGAACATAATCTCCAACTGCAACATCCATTCCTTCTGGGATTCTCGCGTGAAGTTTTGTTTTCTTTTTTGCAAATCTTTCATATTTCACTATTTTCACAGTCCTATCAAATTCAACTACCACTCGGTTTAGAAATTTCTTAATAACTTTTCCTTGGAATGTTCTTCCTCTACTTCCTAAGGTTCCAACTATTGTTTTTTCTTTTCCTTTCGTTTTTACTTCTATTTCTTTCTTCATTTGTTTCTCCTCCTCTATGCCCCGATTTAATCACTTATGGACTCTTCGGCAAAGCCTATCTTCACCAAAACTGCCTTGACCTTCTTTAAGTGGTCTCCCTGCAGTTCAACGACCCCGTCCTTAACTGTTCCGCCACAAGCCAATTCTTCTTTCAGCGCCTTCGCAGTTGCCTTGATATCAATGCAGTTATCAAAACCAGATACAACGGTAATCTTCTTACCGTATCTCCTGGTTTCGGTAGACACCTTTATCTTTTGCTCGCTTTTGGCGAGGTCTTCCCAAGCGATTGCCTCGATAGGCAAACCCGTCTTTGGATCTATCTCCATGACTATCTTTTTTCACCTAAGCTTTCTGCTTGGGTGAACGTTAATATTCTCGAAATAGCCTTTTTAATCTCTTTGGTTTTGGAAGTTGCCTTATTTGCAGCAACATTTGCTCTTGTAATTTCCATTTTTAATTCTTTAAGTTTATTCTCTAAATCTTTCTTACTCATCTTCTTTATGTCTTCGTATTTTAACAAACTCATTTTTTAGTTCTCCTAACTTTCTTTCTTGACTTTTTTTCTTCTCTTTCTTTTTCTTTTTGAATTGCATCCATATCTTCAATACTCACTTTAATTCTCTTTCTTATATTATTGTCAATAACAATTCTGTCATGGATATATGCATCAGGTGGAAGAATACTTATCTTTATTCCGACAACTCCTTGCATCGTTGTTGCTTGAGTCTCTGCCCTGTTAACCACTTTTGCAGGGTCTCCAGTCTTTTTCAAGTATCCCTGCTTGAATCTCCAGCTTCTTGCTCTGTCGCTTGGTAGCTTTCCAGATAATACTATTTCAGCACCAAGGGCTCCCGCATCCATTATACCCTTGAGAGTTCTGTACGCAACCAGTTTGAATTTTAAAGAGCCTCTTCTTTCTATATCTAAGGCAATTAAATCAGCGACAAGTTGCGCATCAAGGAAGGGTTGAGTTATTTCTTTTATATCAATATGAGGATTATCCAGTTTGAATTTTCTTTTGAGAAGAGAAGTCATTTCATCTATTTTTTCTCCACGTCTTCCAATAACAAGACCGGGTTTATTAGTAGCAACTATAATCTTTTCTCCAACAGGAGTATATTCAATACTAACAGAACTTATTCTTCCTTTTCCAAGGCTCTTCTTAATATATTCTTTAACTCCAAGTTCTTCCTTCTTAAAATTTACAAACTTTTTTTCTTCCATTATTTTTTAATCTCCATTGCTTCTAAGATAACATTAGTTCTTTTCGCCTTTCTTCCAGCCCTTCTCAATGGTCTTCTTGCCCACGTCGCTGAAGCCAAACTAATTCTTGTTTTGTCAATGTCCATACCATTAACCACAACATTGCCCTTTAAACCTTTCAGTATGTTTATGAATTCCTTTGAGCCATTAATTGGATATCTACCAGACATCATTCCCTTCCTATGCGGAATTTCTCCCTTGAAAGGTACTGCTATTTTCATTTTGATAACATCTCCAAGGTCAGAAATTGCCCCATCAATACTCTTTCCTTTAATGAAGCTACATATATACATACACTGTTTCATAGAAACATGAATCCCTGAACCCTTTGCAACAGCTTTATCTTTTTTCGGCTTTTCAATTTTACTTTTCTTGTCAGTCTTTTCTTTATTTTCCACTACATTTTCTTCTTTTTTCTTATCTTCATCTCCAATTTTATTTTCAAGAGACTTTTTTTCTTCCATTTTTTCTTCCTTAGCTTTATTATTTTCAGTCATTATTTCTTCTTGGCCCTCGAACCTTTAGTTGCACCTATTCCAGCAGATGAGTGTGTTACCTTAGTTCTGGTAGCAGCAAATTCTCCAAGTCTGTGTCCTAACATTTCAATAGTTATAGGGACATCCTGAAAGCTTTTTCCATTATGGATTCCGATAGTAAAACCTACTAGACTTGGAACGATTATTATATCTCTTAAATGAGTCCTTATTCTTTTCCCTCTTGAAATTTTCTTTTCGCATCTAGATACAAATCTTTCAATAACATCAAAATTTCTCATAATTGTTCTTCTACTTCTAGATGGCATAAACTTGGCAGATTCTCTAACGTCTAATTTTTTAAGCTCATCTATACCCAGTCCTCGGTAAAACTTTTCTTTTCCCTCAAATACTAGTTCAGCTTCTTTCTTTTTAGCCATTATTTCCTCCTCCCTGTTCTTCTAGGTCTTACGTGTCCAACTTTTGCTCCAGGAGGTGCATTTCTCTTAGCAATCTTAGGTTTAGCCCTCTTTCCTCTTCCTGAACCAAATGGATGATCTACCGCATTAACTTTAATAGCAGAAGTTCTAGGATACAATTTTCCTCTTGCCTTCATCTTGTGGAACATCTTTCCCGCTTTGAAGAATGGCTTCTGTTTTCTACCTTCTCCTGAAATTATACCTATGCTTACTCTACAATCTCCGTCAAGCCTTATCTCTTTTCTGTTAGGCATAATTATTCCAACCTTGTTATGGTCATATTTCTTATGTATTTCAGCGTGGCTTCCTGCAGCCCTTATCATCTTTCCTCCGTCGCCAGGATTTCTCTCTATGTTAAAAATATTTGTTCCTACAGGCACATCTTTCAGAGCCATGATATTTCCATTCTCTACTTTACCACTTCCAATTTCAATCTTCTCCTTTTCAATAGCCCCATCAAAAGCAACATTGTAAAATATTTCGTTTCCTATTTTCAATTTAAGAAGAGGTGCAGAGTGAGCTGCCGAATGAAATATCTTTTCAATCATCGCGTCTCCTTCATGAATAGGGTATTTAACCTTGAATACGAATGCTCTTTTTCTTACTCTATAAGTAAAGCTTCCCTTTCCCCTTGCCTGTTGAATTATTCTTTTTCCCATTATATCATACCCAACTTAGTTGCAACATCAATAGCCGGATTTTTCTTGTCCAACTTAACATATACAAATTTTTTATTTCCACGGAACATAGATCTTACTTTATTAACTTTGACATCAAAAATATTTTCAACTTCCTTCTTAACCTCATCTTTTTTACATTTTCTTTCAACTTCAAAAACCAATGTATTTTCAAGATCTATCATTCTTACCACTTTTTCAGAGGTGACTGGTTTTAATATCATCTTTTCAATACCTCCGGGATAGGATATTCTGAAAAATCATCAAGCAATTCTTTTCCATAAACAAGTCTTGAAAAGCATTCCGCTTCTAGTTTTGCATCTTCTAGTCCATTATGCGGACTTCCTTCCTTAATCACTCTTCCTTTACTATCAAGCAATCTTCTTTTATCTGGAATTCCACAGAATTCTAATATTTTCACTAGTCTCATTATAACATTGCCATTATTGTCAGAATCAAAATTACCTTTTAGTTCTTTAAATCTTAATGCAGCAACGCTGTGCAAGTCAAAAGAGTTCACAGGAAATGGAACTTCTAATCCATATTTTCTAGCTTTGAATGTCATAAATGTCCAATCAAATTGAGGGTGTTGACAGACTAGGTTTTTTACCTTGACTTTTTTACACCATTCAAAAAACTTTTCAAGCATTTCTTTTTGGGATTGTAAATTTTCATTTCTCAATTCTTCTTCCGTTTTTCCGCATACATATAAAGATTCAGTCGCTGTTTCATCTTCATCATCTATCTTACATTCTTCAAGGAATGTATTTTCAGAATTTTCAAATTCAACTGCGCCTATCTGCCATATTCCAGTTTTTTCAGGCACAACTCCACTAGTTTCGATATCAACAATAATCATTTTTTTACAACTCCTTTAATTTCTTCAAGTGCTTTTTCAGTATAAACGCACAATCTTCCCAAGGGATACAAATCATTCATAGTAATCTCATTTATATCTTTCATATCAATGCCATTAACTTTTATTTTTTCATTTTTACTCTTGACAAACAAAAGCCCAGCATTACTCTTGTATTTTCTTCCTCTTGCTTTTCCTTTTCCGGATCTTACCGATTTTTTCTTCATAATAAGAGGAAAAACTTCTCCAAAAATTTCTTTAAGCATTGCAATGAAATCTTTAGTCTTAATATTGTCAAGTTTGCTTTCAACCACGACAGGAGTTTTAATGTTTAGCTTGTTAAGACTCTCATATCTCTTTAATATCCATTCACCATTTCCAGTAGCTGCAAATCCTGAATTCATAGCCATTTCAATTTCCCTTTTGTTTATTTTTTTCTCTTTTCCTATTCCTTTAGGTGGATGTGCTCTTCTTCCACCTCTTGTTCCAGAAACTTCTGCTCCAACCCATATGAATTGTGTTCCACTTCTTCTCATTGTTTTTCTTGGAACTCTAGAAATACCCTTTCCGTAATGCCCTTTCCAGTCGTGTCTCTTATGACTTATTGTTCCAGAAGCCGAATGTCTTCTTCCAGCTTCAACATAAGGCGAAGAAGGATGCTTGAATTTGTCTGCTTCAAAATATTTCATTACAACATCTTCTCTCACACTATCATTAAAAATCTCAGGAAGTTCAATATCACTTTTTTTCTTCCCCTTCAAATCATACAATGCAGTTTTCATTAAAACTTAACCTCCAAGAATTCATATTCTCTCTTAATATTTTTCTTGTTAGCCCTCAATGCAGGCGTAATCAATATTTGTCTTTTAACAGGTCCCTGAACACTACCTGCTAAAACAAGGTAGTTGTTATTTATTTTTCCATATCTCTTAAACCCTTGTTTTCTGTTAACATCCTTTTCAGATATATTTCCCGAACCAACCACCTTAAGATTATAATGAACTCTTGTAAACATTCCAAGTTGTCCGAACAATGGGGCTCTAAATGTAACTCTTGGTGGATTCCAAGGACTAATACTTCCAGGGTTTCTTCTTCCCTTTTCAGACTTATGAAACTTTTTCTTAATTCCAAATCTTCTGATAGGTCCCTGAACACCCTTCCCCTTAGTAAGACCTCTAACATCGACAAGAGGCCATTTAATAACCTCACTTAAGGCTATTTCTCTTCCTATCAGGGCTTTAACAATTCCCAATTTATCTTCTCCAGAAATAGCAACTTCTGCAAAGTCAGGGGTTTTCTTGAACATCTTTTTCATCACAGGGTAGACAATGACTCTAATATCATCCCATCCCTGAACCTTATCTAATTCTGCATTCTTAATTTCCTTTGAAACCTTAATTTTTCTCTTAAGTTCCTTATCATTACTTACAACAACATCTTTCATTACTTTTCCATTCTTGTAAAATCTCACAGAAAGAATTTTCATATTAGGAACTTCCAGAATTGTAACAGGCATAGCGATTTTCTTTCCCTTTGTCATAGATTTTTCAGTATTATCTTTCACAATGGCAGTTCCCATTCCCGCCTTATAAGAGATAAATCCAAGCATTCCTTCGTCAGCTTTGATATGTTTCCAGTTCACACTAGGAATAAACTTTTCGGCCCTTTTTCGGGGCCAAAATTGTAAACTTCCGTGTCTTGGTCTTGATGATTTTGGCATTTTTCTCTCTAACTACTGTACTTTCAGAATTGCAACTCAAATCCTTTCGCTTAGTATCTACTCTAAGCAATCTACGAACCGTGTCCTAGCGAGAAATTGAAGGTATTTAAAGCTTTCTGGCACTTAAGCTACAAAGTCAATAATCTTCTCACTAACATTACCATCAACTTCAATCTTTCTAACTATCTTACCCTTTCTCTTTGCAAGCGCCCTTATCATTGCGGGATCACTTTCATTTTTTGGTGCGATAATTTCATCGATCTTTAATTCGTTTTCAATTCTAGCTTTTTTTACATTATCTGGAATATCCCAGAAAAATCTCTCTTTTGCCTTAAGCCAATATTTCTCATCTAAATCCATTGAACAAAATTTATCGTCTATTTTTTCAGAATTTTTCCCAGGCTTAGGCAAACTCTTTTTTATCTTAAGCACGATCTCGCTATCATTAACATTAACCAATGAGAAATAGGCATTCTCAAACTCACTTAAAGAGGATTCAGAGACTTCATAGGCAAACAATCCACCTTTCTTTTTACCTTCTTTACCTATCTTGTCTTTCATCAAAACACTCCCCGAGAATTTAACTTCTTTATTTTCCTTAATAAACTTAACAAAATCATTTGCCCATTCGAAGCTTCCCCTTATTTTTATCTTGTTTCCTTTGACAAGGCTCAAAATGAATCTCCTCGGATAATCCCCTTTTCCAAATCTTACAAAATATTTATGGCACTCCTCATCAGCTTTGCCCTCAACAACTCTCTTCAAAAAACTTTCCATACCAAGGTTGGATTTGATGATTTATAAAGTTTTCAATTCACCTAAGATTTATATAGATGACAAACCTTTTTCCCATATGAATGTAGATGCAAAATCAATAAATAAATTCTCAGCAATGGCTATAATTTTGTTTTTAGTGATAGCCACATTTATCTTATTAAAACCCATATTTCTTGCGATAATTACCGGGCTTATTCTTGCCTATATAGTCAATCCGATATACAAGAAGACGAATAGTCTTATAAAAAGGCCAACAATTTCTGCATTCATTGTATCCTTTTTATTACTTGCACTTGTACTAATTCCTTTATGGTTCTTGGTACCAGTACTTGTCAATCAGGTCTTCGAAATATTCAAATTTATGCAAGGAATAAGTTTTGGAAAAATAGTTTCGTCACTATTCAAGGGAGTGCCTCCAGAATTCACAACTCAACTTTCATCAGTATTATCTAATTTTGTCAACAATACCATAGTTAGTGTACTAAATTGGCTCGCTAAATTTCTTTTAGATTTACCAAATTTGCTTTTACAAGGAGCTGTTTTTATATTCGTATTTTTCTTCACTCTAAGAGACCAGGAAAAATTGAAGAAATATGTTTCAGAGCTTTCCCCTTTGAAAAAACAACAAGAGAAAATTTTCATCGATGAGTTTAAGGGAATTACAAATTCAATAATTTTCGGATACATCATAATTGGATTAATTCAAGGAGTTGCAGCAGGAATTGGATTTTTTGTATTTGGTGTGCCTAGGGCATTATTCCTAACCATCTTAGCCGTGTTTTCATCTATGTTTCCTTTGTTTGGTCCTTGGCTTGTTTGGGTTCCTGCAGCGATTTATTTATTTTCTCACGGAAATGCATTCGTTGCAATTATCTTCACCGTTTATTGTGCCCTAATTGTTTCGTCCCTTGATAATATTCTAAGGCCTTACATAGTATCAAAGAATTCGAGTATTTCTCCAGTAGTTGCCTTGATCGGAATGATTGGAGGCCTATTAGTATTTGGTCTTCTTGGTCTTGTTTTAGGCCCCCTTATCTTGGCATACCTTATAATCTTTTTAACAGCCTACAAAAATAAACAATTATCAAGTATGTTCCATCAAGAATAGATATATAAAACACTTTCAACATATTTTAATAATGAGGTTCAGAATTAAGTCTTTCAAAATTGGTGCTGGAAAACCAATTGTTTTTGTCCATAAAACAGATGCAAAGAATCTTGGAATTCATGTCGGAAACAGAGTAGAATTATCTGCCGATGGAAAAAGAATCATTGCAGTAGTAGATTTAGTCGGAAACTATTTTGAGCCCGGGGAAATCGGGGTTTCAGAAGACATAGCTAGAAGGCTAGAAACTAAGTCAGGAGATAGCATTAATCTAACCTTCATTCCCGCACCCCAAAGCACAAGAATTATTAAAAAGAAGTTGACTTGTCAACCCTACGCAAAAAGAGAACTGAATATAATAATAAAAGATATAGTCAATAATGCAATAACCGAGGCGGAAATCGCTTATTTCATTTCAGGAGTCTATCACTGCGGAATGTCTGAAGAAGAAACGATAAATCTAACAGATGCAATTTATAACAACGGACAAAAAATTTCTTGGAGCTCAAATAAAATTGCAGACAAACATTCAATCGGAGGAATACCTGGAAACAGAACAACACCAATAGTAGTTTCCATTTGTGCTGAAGCTGGTGTAATTATGCCTAAAACTTCTTCAAGAGCAATAACCTCCGCAGCAGGAACAGCAGATGTCATTGAAACACTAACAAGGGTAGACTTATCTATAAAAGAATTAAAAAAAGTAGTAAAAAAAACAAATGCCTGTCTTGCTTGGGGTGGATCCTTAGGTTTGGCTCCAGCAGACGACAAACTGATTCAAATTGAGAGACTTATTAATCTTGATCCAGAGCCCCAATTAATAGCCTCAATTCTTGCAAAAAAGTTAGCTGCTGGGAGTAAGTATGTTTTAATAGATATTCCTTACGGCAAGAATGCTAAGGCTACTTTATCAAAGGCAAAAAGATTGAAAAAAAAGTTCTTGAAAATTGGGGGACACTTTGGTCTAAAAATAAAAGTTATCCTTACGGATGGAAGCCAGATTATTGGAAATGGTATAGGTCCCGTTCTTGAAATGATAGATATTCTAAAAGTACTCAAAAGAGAGGATTCTCCAAAAGATCTTGAAGATAAGTCTTTGAAGATGGCTGGAGTGATAATGGAGATGACTGGGAATGCAAAGAAGGGACAAGGGATAAAAAAGGCAAAAGAAATTTTAGAGTCAGGGAAGGCATTTAGAAAATTCAAAGAAATAATCGAGGCCCAGGGCGGAAAGATTAAAACTCTAAAACCTGGAAAGTTTAGCCAAGGAATAACGTCCTTAAAGTCAGGAAAAATAAAAGAGATAGACGGAAGATCCATTGCACACACCGCCCGATTGGCTGGATGCCCATCTGACAAATCAGCCGGAATTTACATTCAAAAGCACATAGGCGAGAAAATATCAAAGGGAGAAATCATAGCAACAATCTATTCAGAGTCAAATCACAAGTTAAGAGAAGCCATTGAATTTTTCAACGAGTTTAACCCTATTAAATTCTAAGCCCTATAATTTTATATATGCCTCTTATTTGATAAAGCTATGATAAGGGGAGCAGATTATGTCAACAAGCTTAAAGAATATATCACACTTGATCTGAAGAAAGGTTATACCCAAGAATCATTAAAACAAGCCCTAATAAATCAGGGACATTCAAAGTTTTCTGTTGATAGAGCAATAACTCTTGCAGAATATGAATTCGCAGAAGAAGCTCCTATTTTGAAAACAAAACCCGTAATAACAAGAGAAATAATAGAAACTAAAATTGAAGAAAAGAAATCTTTCTGGAAAAGACTTTTCGGTTGACTAAAAAAACTGCACAAATCTTTTCTTTATATTTTCAAAACCTTCTTTCTCAAAATTAAATTTTCTTCCAGGGGTATTGTTTTCTTTGTTTATTAGTTCTATAAACTCGTCTTTTTCAAATATTTTTAGTCCAAGTTCGTTACACATTTCTTTTATATGTTTATTTTTCTTCTCAGCTTCTATTTCATCGTTAGCAATCATCTCAGCTTCAAAATCGCAGTATCCAGTATTGGATTTCACTAATGCAAATTCTACATCTTTGTAAACAAATACGAATGTCTTAGTACTCAGTACAAGCCCTTTATTCCAGCCAAGATATCCAAGAACTTTAACATATTTATCAAATTCTTCTTTTTTTATATGGATTGAAATTTCTTCCCTACACTCTTCCGAACCCCAAGAACCATATTTCAGAATAAGCTCTGCATTCCCATTTGTAATCCTAAGTTTCAAGTCTACTTTCTCATCAAGCATTTCTCTAGCATCCTTAGGAACTTCATTTCTTGTATAAACTAGGGAAAATCTATCCCTTTCTTCAATAAAATCAGCAAATTCTCTAAATCTTTGCACTTCCTTTTCAAAATCATCTATTTTTCCTCTAAGCTCAACTTCTATCATTATAAAACGCCGACGCCCGGAATCGAACCGGGAAATCCGTAAGGAAACTGGTTCTCAAGACCAGCGGAGTACCATTGTCCCACGTCGGCATGAACTAATAGAACAAAAACTGCTTTTAAATGTTTACAAATCACGGCTTTGTCCGGAGTTAAATAA
>DANJ01000002.1 GCA_002497285.1 Candidatus Pacearchaeota archaeon UBA92 | reverse complement strand
TTATTTAACTCCGGACAAAGCCGAAAATCGAAAAATTTCTGAGGTCCTAAAAATTTTAAATTTTTAGAAGTTAAGGTTTTATATCTTCCAGACCATTCTCAAAGAAATCATATCTTGCTTGATTCCAGTCAGTTCTGGTTTCAAGAACAACGGCTACAACTCTGTCTTGATATAGCAAATAAGTTAACCTATCATCAGTTACCTGGGTTCCATTATAGGAAATCTCTCCGCTTCTCATATGAAACAAATTTCTATCTAATCCTTCTCTTGTCAAATCACAAACTCGCTCTTGAAAAAAACCATCTACTATATGCTGAATTTCATGTTGCTCACCTGTACAAACAACAAAGGATTTCGGAACCATAAAAACTAAGAAAGATTAGGGTATTTATTCTTTATCGTTCAGAAGGCTTTCCCAATTGTCTTTTTAATATCATCTTCACTCAAAGCACCTGAATGTCTATCAACCTGCTCGCCATCTTTGAAGAATATTGTTGTAGGTATTGACATAACCTGAAATCTCTGCGCCAAATCCTGATTACCGTCCACATCGACCTTTCCAAATTTAACACCTTTAATCTGCTCAGAAGCTTTCTCAAAGTGAGGTGCCATTATTTTACAAGGCCCACACCAATCTGCATAAAAATCAACAATTGCATTTCCCTTCTTAATAAATTCGTTAAAACTTTTTGAGTTAAGAATTTTTATCGCCATAAATATTTCTGGAATGATGTATTAATAAACTTTATGGAACTAATATTTTTATCGAAGGATAATCAAGCAGCATTCCTTATCTTATTTATCATTTCACAACACTGTCTCGCAACTTCGGCATGTTGTACAGGAGTAGAGTTGCTTCCAAAGGGGAACATCATCGCTCTGCCCACATTAACCATCACATTTCTCGGCGAGAAATTCTTATATATTGCAGATGCTTCTCCTCCCTGTTTTCCAACCCCAGGCATTAAAACTAGCATCTCATCTCCGACATATCTCTTTACAGTTGCAACTTCTTCATTAGTTATATGGTTCTTTGCACTTGGAGCTCCTATAACGACTGCATCAACATTATATTTCTTAGCACAATTCGCAAGATAAACGAAGTTCCTAACATATTCTCCTTCCTCAGTTTTTCTCCCACTACAAAGATTTGTTCCTTCAAGAATCACAACATCTCCAGGATCATACTCTCCAACTTCATCTTCCCCCAATTTAACCCATGCGTTTTTTATTTTTCTAAATTGAGGATTACTCATTAAGACAAGACTTATCAAACCAATGCTTCTTGTATGCGCCTGATTAGCAGCCTCTTCCAGATTTCCAGGAAAAGGGGCATATGTAACTGCATCAGCTCTAGACAATTTTAGATGGTCTCCATTAAATTTAGAATCTCTCATTCTAGCTGCATAATAAACTCCAGCATCATTAGTTGAGCCAATATCGACAAGTTTCTTATCCTCTATCACAACTAATCCTAAATCTCTTGCTTTTTCTCCGATTAAGCCTAGTTCTTCCATACCTCTGTCGTTTTGCCAATAGTTTATGTTAGGTTTAACAGCGGCAACAAAAGGTGCAACAGCCTCAATATATCTCATAGCCCAATCAAACTTTCTTATTCCTTGAGGAATTCCTTCATCTCCTCTTCCCATTTCAAAATCTGCAGGGTCCAATCCTGCACAGATAGTAGAGTTCTTAGCATCAACAGCCTCCAACCATTTTTCTCTGAATGTCATTTTAATTTAAGCAACTCTCGCCACAGCTTCTTCCAAAGCAGCACTAACTTTAGGATTATTTTTGTAAAACTCTCTTGCTTTTTCCAACCTTTTATTTTGTGCAACCCATTGAAAATTATTATTTATAATATCCAAAGCAAACATATTTGAATCTTTTCTATAAGCATGAACCATTTCAACTTTGGAAGAATCAATTAAATCATGCCTTATTCCATAATCAATTAGTTGATTTAATGTAACTAAACTGCGGAGCTTAATCCCACTTTCTTTGAATACTCTTTCGCTATTCGGCTCGTATTCTTCTCTGTCAAGATCAACAACAACTTCGTCAATTCGTCCGTTTACTTTTCCAACTGCCTGCACCAATTTTGAAACGGTACCAAGCGTCGTATTAAGATCGTCGACTCCTATAACTTTAACACCCTTAGGTATATACCCACACAAATCGCCCTCTTTTCTCATGACCACAAATCCAAGCCCAAGATCTCCGGCAACTCTTGCTCCCCAGTAAATTCCTGCATCTGCAGACGAGATTATATAATCAGCACCACTACCTGCTACAACTTTATCAAGCCCTTCAACAACTCTATCTGCATATTCAGGAAAACCAGTAAGTACCCTGTGGTCTACAAAGCATACAGATATTTTTCCAGATGTTAATATAACCTTGTCAAACCAGAAAGCTCTTTTTTCCTCACCGGCAGTTGTTTGCATACTGGCAAAATAAATTGCCTCAGAAATACCATTTCTTTCTTCTTGAGTTATGCTCATCTCTCCTTCAAAACTAAATCTTATATAAAGTTATATTATCCAATTAAAGTAACAAAAACTAAATCTTCTCAATATCTTTCGGACAAGGCCTTTCTTTCTTAACGTTCTTCAAACACTTCTGACAATAAAAGATATCATACATTATCCCTTCCAATTCAATTCCTGCTTGATGTACAAAAGAATGTTCACAATTATTATTCGTTTCCATTACTCCCCGCAACCTGATCTTTGTGTTTGCTTACAAGAAGTGCACATTATGGCGCAGTTTCCAATCCGCTTAGCAGGTCCACCACACAATCCACAGACCAATCCTTCATTTCCAAAATCATCAAGTGCTTTCTGTTCGTCGGTTGGCTTCTCTAATGCCTTAATTTCAAACTCAACCTTTCCACCTCCCAAACCAAAATTATTCAGCATGAACTGTGCAACATAATCTACAATTGATGAAGCAGTTCTTATTTTAATTCCCTTTTCATCAAGGCTTCCGCCATTCTCATTTCTAACAAAACCTGCAGGCTCAAACTTTTGATGTCTGAACTTCTTAAAAAGAATATCAACAGGCACACCATACTGTAAATTATAAGATACAGAAGTTGCCCAACTATCCATCAGTCCTCTTATTGTTGAGCCGATTTTATGCATCGTAATAAAAATCTCTCCAGGTCTGCCGTCGTCATACAACCCAACTGTCAAGAATCCCTTATGGTCATCAATCATAAATTTGTGAGTTATAGACTTTCTAGTTTGGGGCATCTTTTCCCTGTCTTTAACTTTTACTATTTCTTCTTTCTTAACTCTCTCTCCTTCAGTCTTTCTAGTATTTAGCGCCTGACTCTTCTTCGAATTTTCTCGATATATTGCCACAGCTTTCAAACCCTGCTCCCATGCAAAAATATACGAGTTCATTATATCATCAACACTCGAATCTTCAGGCATATTAACTGTTTTACTTATCGCCCCAGAGATAAATGGTTGAGTAACGCCCATCATCTTAATGTGCCCCTTATAGTGAATTGCTCTTTTTCCCTTAGCAGGCTTAAAAGCACAATCAAAAACAGCAAAGTGTTCTTCTTTTAGTTCAGGAGCACCCTCTATAGTATCATTTTCGTTTATATAATCTAGAATCTTTTTTATTTCATCATTATCATATCCAAGATTCCGCAAAGCTAGTCCGACGCCTCTATTAACAATCTTTAACATTCCGCCTCCTGACAAAACCTTATACTTTACCAAAGCAATGTCTGGTTCAATTCCAGTAGTATCACAATCCATCATAAAAGCAATTGTTCCTGTCGGCGCAAGGACAGTAGTCTGTGCATTTCTGAAACCATATTGTTCTCCTAATTTCAACGCTTCACTCCAGGAATCCCACGCAACATTTACTAAGTATCTCAAATCAGCCGGGATTTTCTCAACATCAATATCTTTAACATGTTCTCTATGCATTTCAATAACCTTAAGCATGGGCTCTTTATTTTCTTGATAACCTGGAAAAGGTCCAACTAATTTAGATAATTCTGCAGATGTCTTGTAAGCTTCACCGCACATTATCGCAGTCACAGCAGCTGCAACCGCTCTTCCTTCATCAGAATCATAAGGAAGCCCATAGCTCATCAATAGAGCTCCAAGGTTAGCATAACCTAAGCCTAATGTCCTGAAGATATGGGACCTTTCAGCAATCTTTGCCGTCGGATAACTAGCACCATCAACAATTAAGTCCATAGATATGATAAATGTTTTAACAACCTCTTTATATTTATCCACATCAAAACCGCCATCTTCGGTTCTAAACCTCATTAAATTTATCGAAGCAAGATTGCAGGCAGTATCGTCCAAAAACATATACTCGGAGCAAGGATTACTAGCATTAATTTTGCCTGAATTTTTACATGTATGATACTTATTGATTATAGTGTCGCACTGTATTCCAGGGTCTCCACATGTCCAAGTTCCCTCTGAAATCGATTTTATCAAATCTTTTGCTTTAAACAATTCACATCTTTCCTTGTTGCCCACATATTTTGTCCACCAATCTCCATCCTTCTTAGCAGCTTCCATAAACTCATCTGAAACTCGAACGGACATGTTACAGTTTTGGAAAGCAACACTCGAATATGCATCACCATTCATTCCACCATCATATCCCGCTTCAATCAATGCCCAAGCCTTTTTTTCTTCACTTGGTTTTGCATTAATGAAACCCACTATGTCTGGATGATCTATATTCAAGATTTCCATTTTAGCTGCCCTTCTTGTCTTTCCTCCAGATTTTATTATTCCTGCATATGCATCATATCCCCTCATAAAACTCACAGGTCCAGAGCAGGAGCCTCCCCCAGTTAATCTTTCTTTTGAACTTCTCAAATTAGATCTATTGCTTCCAGTTCCACTTCCTGCCTTAAACAAATTTCCTTCAGCAACTTGATTAGATAAAATTGCCTCCATATTATCTTCAACGCCCAAGATAAAACAGGCAGAACACTGAGGCCTATTCATTGTCTTCTTTGAAGGGATAATTTTTTTGTCTTCAAAATCCCAAACATAAGCAGAAACACCACCTGCATTAGGATCATATTGTTGTATTCCAACATTAAACCATACAGGAGAATTAAAGACACATAACTGGTTAAGACATATAGCAGAAATCTCATCTCTAAATATTGCACTTTGTTTTTCGTCAAAATATCCTTGCTTATATGCTTGTTGTCCCATCCAACGGCTAACTCTTCCTATAAGTTTCTCAACCGAATCTTCTCTTTCTCCTTTCTTTTGATCTCCCCAGAAATATTTGCTTGCAACAACTTTTATTGCAAGAGAGCTCCAGAAATCAGGTCTTTGAACATTTGGCTGAATAAATGAGGTACTCCCTTTATCATCTGTAATTTTTACTTCTTCTCTAACCCAATTTATTGGATTACCATAAATATCAAATTCGAAAGGACTTTTCCCATCCTGACTAAAAAATCTTTCAATTTTAAATTCCTGCACACCAGAACCTCCTGCCTCCAGCAGTCCAGGCCTTTCTACACCAATATTGCTATCATACATCTCTTTCTTTTCTTCCATTATTTTTCGAGCAACTCCCTTATCTCTTTTTTGAAATCACCTAAATCTGCGAAATCTCTGTAAACAGATGCAAATCTTATATATGCAACCTTATCTGCTTTTTTTAATTCATTCATAACTAATTCTCCGATAAAGCCAGACTTAACTTCATTCCCTCTTTTCCTTGATTTTTCTTCAATATTATTCAACATTTTTTCCACCTTTTCAGAGCTTATTGGTCTTTTTTCACACGCCTTTTCAATACCCTTTCTGATTTTTTCCCGATCGAACTCCTCTCTCTGACCATTCTTCTTTATAATCCTTATACCTTCCAATTCAACCTTTTCATGCGTGGAAAATCTTTTCACACATTTTAAACATTCTCGCCTTCTTCTTGTTATTTTTCCGACATCTCTTTTGTCCGTAACCTTCGTCTCTTCATGAAAACAGTATGGACATTGCATTATTTTCTCTTTTTGTAACTTTTGGATTAATACAACATGTTGTGTCAAAAAATTAAAAAACCACAACTAATTGTACTTCACTCCGACTAAAATTCAAATCACTATTTAAGCTTTTTCGTCTTTAACAATATAGATTGGGAGCATTTAAAAAGTAAAGTTCGTTTATCATATTATGACAGGTGAGATTTTAACAGAAGTGCTAAACAAGTTAGGACCTAATTTTGGAATTCCAATATGGCTAATTGTTATAGTCCTTATCTGGTCAATCATTTGGAAAGGGCTTGCCCTATGGAAATCTGCAAGAAAAAATCAGTCCATTTGGTTTATAATCATCTTAATATTAAACACCGTAGGTATTCTAGAAATACTTTATCTTTTCCTGTTTTCAAAAATTGAGCTTCCAAATGTAAAAGAGAAGAGCAAGGGCTCAGAAAAAAAGAAAAAACAGGAGATAATTTAACAATGAATACTAAATTTAGAAGACACCAAAAAGTTAGACTTCTACACTCTCCGAATGCAGAATATATAGAATCTTATGCAGATAAAGAAATAGAGATAAAAGCAGGTATGGTTGGAAAGATAAATCTGCTTCTTCCAAACGGACAATATCATGTTGAGATTATCCAAGATGGTGAAACCATCGCCTATGTTATGGCCGACGAAGACCAGCTAGAGCTTGTAGACGATGAAGTTCCAGACAAACATGAAGAAAAGGCAGAAGACTGGGCAGAATAAAATTATTTCTTCTTGAGCTTCTTCAATAGCTTTCTTTTCCTTCGCATTTTTCTAATAATTCTTTGCATTTTGCCTCCATATCCTACAATGTATATCTAAATTTGGCTTATTAAACCTATCTTAATAAATTTTTAATTTCTTTAAGCAGTCTTTTAATATCTTTTTCAGTAGTATCCTTTCCAAGTGTAATCCTTATTCCAGAATCAATCTCTCCCTTATTTAACCCAATTGCTTTTAAAATATAATCTTCTTTGGTTTTTTTACTTTCACATGCACTTCCTGTTGAAACATAAATTCCTTTTAGGGACAAAGCAAGTACAATTCCTTCATTATCTCTTCCAGAAAAAGAAACATGTACATTGTTCCATATCCTTTTTTTCCTATCTCCGTTAATTTTTCCTCCAATCTCTTCCAATCCCAAAATCAAATTATTTCTTAATTTTTCTACCTTATTTCCATTAACTTTTTTTTGCATTTCCAAAGCCTTAGCAAAACCAACAATTCCTGGAACGTTTTCAGTTCCACTTCTCATTCCTCTTTCCTGTCCGCTTCCAACTATTATCGGCTCAAGTGTAATTCCTGTTCTCATGTATAAAAATCCAGTTCCTTTCGGTCCCCCTATTTTATGTGCAGAAGCAGACAACATATCAACACACATTTCTTGAATGTCTATTTTTAATTTACCAAAACTCTGAACTGCATCGGTATGAAATAAAGCCCCCCTCTTTCTGCATAATTTTCCAATCCTCCCAATGTCTTGAATTGTCCCGAATATGTTATTCACATGCATTACTGAAACAAGAAAAGTATTCGAATCAATCATTTTTTCTAAAAAATTGAAGTCTATAATTCCGAGATTATCGACGGGAATTTTGATAATCTCATAACCTCTCACTTCTAATTTAAATGCATTTTCCATAACAGAGGGGTGTTCAATGCTACTGACAAATATTTTTTTCTTTTTGCTTTTAAAACTCAAAGCAAGACTATTGCTCTCCGTCGCCCCAGAAGTAAAAATTATTTCTTCAGGCTTACAGTTAATGTCGCCAGCTATTTTTTTTCTTGCATCAGAAATTAGCTTAAATGCTTCTTCTCCTTTATTATGGATAGAACTAGGATTTCCGTAACTCTTTAGCATGACCTTTTCCATTTCTCTAACTGATTCTGGATAAACAGGAGTTGTTGCAGCATTATCCAAATACATTTCCTTCATGATTAGTCTATGTAAATTAAGCTTTTAAGATTTATCTTATTTCCCACATTCTGAAATTTTGCCAAGCTCATTAAATTGTTTTACACCATAATAAAATTTATCTGCAATTTTCCATGCAGGGACTCCTGCAAGAGTATCACAAGTTTTAGAGGTTCCCAAATCACAATTGACAACCCCGTTTAAATATCCAAAAGCTTCATCTCCAAAAAGCTCAATCTGTTTTTGACAGTCAGGGCAGTTATCGGATAAATAAAAAATCACTCCTTTTTCATCAAGGCATTTTGCAAGTTTTATATTCTCATTTTCTCCCAAAACATAACCGACTGTTTTGGAAAACCAATCAGTGAATAAATAGGTTCCTCCTAACAAAACAATCAAAACCACAAAACTAATTAGTGCCTTTGTCCTTCCCTGCATTAATCAAACAGGCGGATAAACCTTTTAATTCTTTCTCCGTTAGATTTATAAAATCCCTTCTATTATTACAGACATGATAACCTTCCTCTGGACATTAATCATAGCAATTTTCCTAGTCGTATTGATATTCATCTATTATTTCAACAAATTTATAGTTCTAGGAAACAGAATAGATAACTCCCTATCTCAGATAGACGTTCAACTTAGAAAGAGAGCCGATTTAGTTCCTAACCTATTAAACACGGTTAAAGGATACGCTAAATACGAAAAAGGAATAATGAAGGAAGTTACAGATGCAAGAAAAGCAATTATGGGTGGAAATACGATTGAAAAAAGAATGAAAGCCGGAGCAGAGTTACAGTCCGCATTAAAATCTGTTTTTGCAATAGCAGAGGGTTATCCTCAATTAAGAGCAAACGAAAACTTTCTGCATTTACAACAAGAATTGTCAGCAATAGAAGACAGGATTGCATACTCAAGACAGTTCTATAATGACTCTATTCTCAGTTATAACAATGCAACAAAACAATTCCCTGGAGTTTTCTTTGCTAGATTGTACGGAAAGAAAGCAAAGCACTTTTTGCAGATACCAACAGAATCAAGAGCAGTTCCTAAAGTAGAGTTCTAATTTAATAAAATTTCTAAGACTAGGGAAACCTAACCAAGATAAACATCAGAAGGTAGACTATCTCCCAGTTCTTGATAAACAGGTTTTATTTGATTTCTCAATATCGTATCTGTAGCTTCAACCATTCGATCAACAAAATCTCTATCAAATCTAGTTTCCGAAATGACTTTTGCTTTATTCTCATCCTGTTCAATTATTCTATTCATATAAAATCACAAATATACCGGTTTAAAAACCTTTCTTAAAAAACGTTTATATACTAAAATCTCTTATACATACAATGGCAGATAGAATATCCTTCCATGACCAAATTCAAAGAAACAAGATAAAATCTTTTCTATTGATAATCCTAATCTTCATCTTCTTTTTAATTTTAGGATATATAATCTCTTTAATCTTAGACCCCGGTTATTTCTTTATAATCATGATATTTTCTATAATTTTTTCCTTGTCATACATACTAATAAGTTATTATAATTCAGATAAAATAGCCCTTTCATCAGTCAGGGCAAAACCCGCCTCAAAGATTGAATATTCCAAATTCTTCAATGCCGCAGAAAATATGTCTCTTGCTTCAGGGCTACCAATGCCAAGGTTATATGTAATGGATTCTTCGGAGATTAACGCTTTCGCATCTGGAAGAGATCCAAGGCATGCAGTGATATGCGTTACAACAGGAGCTCTGAAAGCATTGGATAAACAAGAGCTGGAAGGGGTTATAGGACACGAGATGTCCCACATAGCCAATTATGATATCCGTTTTATGACCCTTACGGCCGTGCTAATAGGGATGATTTCAATAATAGCACAGATATTTCTCAGAAGTCTTTGGTTTTCAAACATGGGAGGCAGAGACAGAGATGGAAAAGTTCAGGTAGGCCTCATTCTTATAGGGATATTATTTGCCATTCTCGCACCCATAGCTGCAAGATTAGTATCTTTATCGATATCAAGGAAGCGTGAGTTCTTAGCAGATTCAACAGCAGCAAAATTCACAAGATATCCTCCCGGCCTAGCCTCCGCGCTGAAGAAAATAAAAAAAGAGCACATTGATGAGAAAGAGAGAAAGAAGTTCGCATCTGCCCTAGCTCCTTTGTTCATATCAGATCCTTTCAAGAAAAAAGTTTCAGGGCTGTTCGCAACACATCCAGATATCGACGAGAGAATAAGAAGATTAGAAAGAATGTAATCAGCAATAAAAAACCTTATAAACAATCAATGCCTAGAATATATATGAGACAAATAGATAATTTAGCAATAAATTCTATTAAATCAATTATTTCTATTATTAAGTGACTTAAGCCACTTCATCTTTTTTTACAATGGCGAACCAAACAACCTTCTTAAAATTTGAAAAATTTCCAAAAACTGTAGCAAAGCAAGCCTGTGTGAAAGCAACTTTCGATAATTCTCTTCCTCCCAGGTTAAGGAAAGAGGCGTACAAGTTCATATCTCGAAATATTATTCCAGATTGTCAGAGAGTTGCCCCAAATTGTCTCAAGGCACATTTAATAAAAACGGCAATGAAACTAAAAATTTCCAAAAACAAATTGGATTACATAAAAAACTTATTTAAATCAAAAATCGGATATGAGGGATATTACTTAGATTCAGGAAAACTAAAACATATTTAACTTTTCTTTTCTTTCTGTTTATCTATGAAGTTTCTGATAAACTCATCATGCTTGCCTCTATCCGTTACCCTTCCGACTCTCCAGAAGTCCTTACCTTGCACTTTTTCAAACTTGGCCTCGCTAGCTAGCTTCCTATGCAAAGCATCCGAAACAAGAATTTCCATCTTTGCTTCATTAGACAATCTTTTAGCCTGGCTCATAACATTACCAGCCGAGACAAATTTTAGCTTACCTTCCCTTGTTTCGGCGATAATCTCACCCACATTAACTCCTAAACCATAATTTATCTTATGTGTAAATCTTCTATTATGTTCTTCAATAATCTTCTCTATTTCTTTTGAAAATTTTAAAGCAGCCGAAGCATTATCCTGTCTCTTAGTTAATAAAGGGGTGAAAAGCATTATCCTATGCGAATCCTCAAAGTTTATTCCCGCATTATGACTTTTTGCCTTTTCCATAATTTTTTCAATGGTTTCATTTGAATTATCATCTAAATTAGAATTAATTTTTAGCAAAACTACACCGGCTTCATGTTTATTACCTGAAGAAATAACTGAACTCTGTAAACTCAATCCCTCCTTATTAGATTCTTTTTTTCTGCCTACAAAAGAACTAAATGCTTTTTTCCTGAAAACAATCATCATAGCAAATATCCCAAGTATAAAAAAAATGAATACAAAAACCGCAAAATTGTTTCCAACTATTGCTCCAAGTCCTCCTCTAACTTCCCCAACATTAATTGCTTTTCCAGTTAAAGAAACGGCTCCAAAACTTATCTCCTTATCACCCTGATTAATTCCTATCTGATATTTACCTTCAGGTGCAGAAAGAGTAAACTTCTTAGTTTCTCCGATACCAAGTTTTATTTGTTTTATTTCTTTTTCCGAACCAATTACAATTTCGATAGGACCCTCGAAAGGAATATTGCCAATATTTGTTGCTACAAGCATATTTCCAATAAGGCTAAATAAAATATTTTCTTTTTCTTCAACATAAAATAGTTTCGTAGAAGATATCTCTCCTGAAACTGCTATAATTTTCCAGTATCCCGCACTAAAATTAGACTCAATTTTTAATATTCCGCTATTTCCAGAAGAAACAACTTCTTTTCTAAAACTAAGACTATTAGGCTTAAATATCTCAACAGCAACGTCGCCATCCATTAGTTCATTTTGCTGATTGAGCATTTCAATCTTATAATTTAATTCATCATCAGGGTTCACATTATTTAAATTGATATCTATATTTATTTTAGTCAATTTAGACCTAATTTCAATAATTCTTGTCGTGTTTCCATTATTTGTGACCTCATTCCTGTTGTTTTTTTCATAAACGCTAATCATAATTTCGTGTTCTCCAGAATAATTTTCAGGAATTTTAAAACTTATATTAAAAACTCCACTAGGAACCACTCCATTTGAAGATATTCCAAGAGATGGAACAGAAAGCTCAACAAATCCATTCACATTTCCTCCGCTGAATTTAGTTGCAGTCCCATCAATATAGACTTTTTCTCCAGGACCATAGACTCTTTTTGCCAAATTAACTCCAACTGCAACTCTTCTAGTAACATCAAAAATTTGGCTTTCAACAAATTCATCTCCAAAATTTCCCTTGATATAGCAGTCTTCATCTTCGCTAAATCCAAGGGCGTTTCCAAATACAAAATCAATATTAACACTTCTTTCTTCTCCTGCTAAAAGATTAAAGGGGCTTCTATATAAATCAAATATTTGATTCGTGCAGACTAGTTGTATAGTAAAGAAGTCATTAGTATCTGAATTCGGCTTGAGAAGTGCATTTATCTTAAGTTCATCCCCCATATTATATTGATTATTTGGCTGATTAATTATAATTTCTGCTGATGCCAAAGGTAAAATCATTAAAGCAAACAAAGAGAACAACATAACTAATCCCACTAACCTTTTTTTCATGTTTATGCTAATAGGATTTTATATATAAACCTTACCAGCCATGGCCACAAATTCTTCTTAGTGTCTCTCTATGATGGTGTGTATACTTCGCACTTTCTCTTCTCGTCCTCGAATTTTTAATGGCCCTCCTCAAAACCCCATTATCCTTATTTTCCCCAGAACTATACTTGTCTTCAACCTTTCCACCTTCATCCAAAGGTTGCGAAACATAATTATCAGCCTCTTCTTCTAATCGCATAACCTAAAAAGCCATAGGGGATTATAAAGATTATTGCACTCAAACAACTTTTATAAACATCCCATTCTATAGCTTATAATGAAAAATCCGATAACAACTCCCTGGGAAGTTTCAGGCGATATAGATTATGACAAATTAATCAAAGAGTTTGGTGCGGAAAGGGTAAAACCTACACATATTAATCCCAAAGCACACCATTTTATAAAAAGGGAGTTTTATTTCTCACAGCGAGATTTTGATTCATGGGTTAAAGCAGCAGAATCAAAAAAGAAGGTTTCAATTCTCACAGGTAGGGGCTCTTCAGAAAAAATGCACCTCGGTCATCTGGTTCCCTTTGTTTTGGCGAAACATTTTCAGGACAAATATAAATGCAATGTTTACCTTCCAATCTCAGATGATGAGAAATTTTATGTAAAACCAAACTTGTCCTTTGAAGATGCAGAAAAATATGCAGACGATAATATTCTCGATATCCTTGCCCTTGGATTCAAACCTGGAAAAACATTTGTTCTGAAAGACTTATCTTATCCGATTTATCCCTCGGCAGCCAGAGTCGCAAAGCTAATCTCTTATTCAACAGCAAAAGCAGTCTTTGGGTTAAAACCCGAGACAAACATTGGTTGGTCTTTCTATCCTGCAGTGCAGACAGCCCATATCCTTTTGCCTCAGTTCATAGAAGGCAAGCATCACACTTTAGTTCCAATAGGGATAGACCAAGATCCCTATGTAAGATTGGCCAGAGATGTAGCCCAACACTCTACCTTAAATTTTATAAAACCAGCAACAATTCACTCTAAATTCCTTCCAAGTCTAAAAGGTGAGGCAAAGATGTCCTCATCAGATGCTGAAGGGGTAAATGTAATCTACTTATCCGATTCCCCAACAGAAGTAAAAAACAAGATTAACAAATATGCTTTCTCAGGTGGTAAAGATACTCTAGAAGAACATAGAAAACATGGAGGCAATCCAGAAATAGATATTTCGTTCCAATATCTAAAATATCTTTTTGAAGAAGATGACAAAAAGCTTGCAAAAATAGAAGCAGACTACAAGTCAGGAAAGATGACAACCGGCGAGCTAAAAGCCTACACGATTGATAAAATAAATTCCTTCCTAAAGAAACATCAGGAAAATAAGAAGAAGATTAAGTCTCAAGTAGGAAAGTTTATGTTGAAGTTCTAATATGAAAAAAAGAGGATTAGATGCAAATTGGGCTTTAATTATTGTAACAATCATATTAGTTATTGTAACAATCATATTAGTTATTGTAACTTCAATTTATACATTTTCAACTCATAAGATGGTTAATATCTTGCAAAAAGAGTTTGATACAAATAATCGCCCATTTGTTTTCATCTCTAGTTTAGAATTGGATGATTCCCCTTCTTCTTTAAGAATACATTTGTCAAATAGCGGAAAACTTCCTGCAAAGATTAATCTAAAAAGTACCAAAATTGATTATTTTCCTTCAGAATTTAGCTAATTTAATGCAGTGGAGTTATCAGAGATTATTAACATAAATTACTTTGTCTTCCCAAACCAAGACAATGCCGTAATAAGTATACCTCTGTTTCCAGAACAAGTAGAAAATATAACTAATAGCGATGAATTTGTCCTTATTATTCAATTAGAATACTGGGCAATAAGTGGTGATGAAACTAAGAGGAGATATGGGGCCGTAATTAATTACCATACTGGAAAAGAGCATTATAATGGGACTCTTGTTGATTTTCAAACTCTTGATTCTAGTTAATTTATGACTTCCAACAAAATCAACTAATCCCTTTTTTTTCATCGTTCTCTAGTCACCAAAATTCTGTCTAAAAACTATCTTAATTACATTTCCCAAAAATTCCAAAAATTCATGTGACGTAGCGTAAAACCAAATTGATAAGTTCATATTATTTCTCCTTATAGAAAACATGCTCGCTTAACCCTTTTTCTGTGTCTATTCTTCCTATCTTTGTCATTCTATTACTCTCAGCCCAAGGAGGATTGGCATCTTCTGGATTAAAATAATTAGTTGCTCCATGGCTAGGATCAGAATATTTCCCAGCTATAATTCCTTTAGCAATTTCTAGACATTCTAAAAATTCTGCCTTATCATATTTTAGAGGATCCATTACTACTTTTCTATTTGAATCCTTAGAATTAAAACAAGAATATTGTTTTGACATTAAAATTGTCTCTTTAACATTACTTCCATTCCCTCTCTCTCCATCATTAGCTCTTGTTAATGCGGTATATCCAACAGCTATTCTTTCAATATCGGAGCAACTCCTAGCCTCTCCAAAAATCATTCTTGCCAGGATAACTTCATTAGAATCTTCTGAAAAATCCTTCGTCTTATAATCTAATCTTTTCTCAACTTCAACTTTTCCAATATTCTCTTTCCTAACTTTTGGAACATAATCAACTTTTCTTTCCAAATTATCCTGTTTTCCAGCAGGCAACATCTTAACTTCTACTTGTTCAGTTTCTCTAGGATTAACTTGCGGATAATTTGAAGAGGTCTTGGAATTAGTGCTAGCAACAATAGTTCCTGCCAGAGTCATTCCTACAATAATATAGCCTATTCTCCTTATTCTATCTATCCGATTCATGCTGCCCTCCTGAAATTGGCTACTCTTCTTGCATCTTCTGATAATCCCTGTTCAGCAAGATAATGTAACCTTAAAGCATCAGCATAATCTCCCTCTCCGACTATCTCGGCAACTCTTTCTCCAATATATGCCCTTACAGCCTCAAGATTCATCCTTTCATCACCTTCACCAACATAAATTACTCCATTACTCCTCTTTCCTTCTCTAAATCCACCATTTTCAACATAAGCTTCTCCTAAAGCTCTAGCTATTAAATTGCCGACAAATGGCATCTTGATTCTAGATTCTTTAACCTCATATCTCTCTTTCATACCCATCTTTCTGCCAAAATACCCTTTTAAACCTTACTATTGTATTATCTACACAGGAGTGACAAAATAGTTATTTGGGGTTGGTTAACTTTTATATAACCCTATTCATTAAACTAACCATGAAAATAATCACCCTCCATTGCGACTATATCCGCTTCAAGCCTCTAAAAAAGGCATTCAAAGGCGCCGAAGAGCTTGATTCAAAAGCCCAGCTAGAAAAAGAAGTAAGAGAGCCATTAGTAGTTCTTGTAGCTATAGAAAAGGGCGATAACGATCAAACAGTTTCTGAATTAGTGGAGGCAGTAAAGAAGACAGCCAAAGAGGTCAAAGCATTAAACATTGTTCTTTATCCCTATGCTCATTTATCTTCTAATCTTGCACCGCCATCAACTGCTTTGGAGTATTTAGTAGAAGCAGAAAACATTCTTACAAAGTTCTTCAAGGTAACAAGAGCTCCTTTCGGACACTACAAAGAATTTGAATTAAAAGTTAAAGGACATCCCTTATCGGAATTAAGCAAGGAATTCAGAGGAAAAGTAGAAGAGGTAAAAGGAGAACACAAAGTTCTAGACTTGGAGAATTATGACCCCTCAAAACTTCTTAGAGAAATATCAAAAACAAAGTTAGATACTTCAAAGTTAAAAGAAAATGACCATAGAATTTTAGCACAAAGGCTTGACTTATTCTCATTCAACGAAGTCGCCCCAGGACAAGTTTTCTGGCACGATTCAGGCTTACATATTTTTAACAAATTAAAATATTTCGTTTCAAAAATTCTCAAGAAATATGATTATCAGATAATAGATACTCCTCAAATCTTGGATGGCAAATTATTCAAGGTTTCAGGACATTGGGCGCATTACAGAGACAATATGTTTCTAACAAAATATGAGGACCGGGATTTTGGAGTAAAACCTATGAATTGCCCTGGAGCGATGCTTGTTTACAAAACAAGACCCAGGGCATACAGGGAACTTCCTTTGAGATTTGCGGAATTCGGCACAGACCACAGAAAAGAATTATCCGGAGTTTTGGCAGGCTTATTTAGAGTTATAAAAATGACACAGGATGATGCCCATATATTTTGTACAAAAGAACAAATAGCAAGTGAAATTTCAAATCTCCTTGAAATGATAAAACTGATTTACAAAGACACATTCGGATTTGATTATTCATTTGAACTTTCAACAAGACCTGAAAAATTTATGGGCGATAAAAAAGATTGGGATGATGCGGAGAAGATTTTAGAATCAGTCTTAAAAAAATCTAAGGCCAAATATAAGATAAACAAAGGGGATGGAGCTTTCTATGGTCCAAAGATAGACTTACATATAAAGGATTCATTAGGAAGGTCATGGCAATGTTCAACAATTCAATTAGATATGCAGATGCCAAAAAGATTTGAGTTGGCTTATACAGGAGAGGACGGCAAGGAACATATGCCCTTCGTCATTCACAGAGCAATTCTTGGAAGCATAGAAAGATTCATAGGAGTTTTGATTGAACATTTAAACGGAAATCTTCCTCTTTGGCTTTCCCCAAGACAAGTCAAAGTTATAAGTTTCACAGACAGAAATAAAAAAGTGGCTGAAAAGCTTGTTTCTGAAATTAAAGCAGAGATTCCAGAATTAAGAATAGATTTAGACAATCGATCGGACACAGTACAGGCGAAAATCAGAGACGCCGAGTTATTGAAGGTAAATTATATTCTTGTTGTAGGCGATAAAGAGGAGAAATCAAAGACTCTTGCCGTCAGAGCAAGAGGCGAAAAACCTAAATTTGGAATAAAACAGAGCAAATTCATAGAAGATTTGAAAAAAGAAATCGCAATATAAAAACTTATAAAGCTTTGTTTGTAAAAGACAATATACAAAAAAGAAGATGAAAATACAACCATTCGTAGAAAAATTACAGGGAACGAAAACCTATGAAGAGTTTCAACAAAAATACAAGGGTGCCTTTCTGATTGCCGGATTTTTTGTCTTGGATTATGAATCTGGACAGAACATAAGCCAGATTGATTACTACATTCCCAAAGAAAAGAAAGTTGCAGCATTTAACATTAGTCAAGAAAGTGTTAATTTTAAGGTGCTTGAAATGCTAAATGAAAAGATTCCTGAAAAACTAGACATAAAAACAAATGTCGACTTAGACGCATTAAGGGGAATTTTAGAAGATGAGATGAAAAATCGAAGCATCTCAGACGAGATAAAGAAGATAATTGCAGTAATTCAAACGATAGAAGGTAGAAAGGTTTGGACTATTAACTGCGTTCTTTCAGGAATGGAAATACTTAAGGCACACGTTGATGACGAGTCAAAAACTGTATTAAGTATGGAAAGGGCATCTGTCGTCGAATTTCTTAAAAAAATCCCGATGAATCCTGCAGGTCAACCTGCAAAAACAGAACCTTCAAAGAAGGATATAGATGCTCAATTGAAACAACTAGATCAGCTTAAAGAAGTCCTTGAAAAAGAAAAGGCAAAATTAGAAAAGAAGACGAAGAAATAATTATCTCCTCTTTCCCCACAACATCTTAGTATATCCTTTTCTCTCAATCTCACTCTTTTTTAATCCAAGTCTTTGAATAGTTTCAATAATTTTCCCGCGAGACTTATTAACTTCGTCAAGTTTACATAATATCTCTATTTCTATAAACCAACCAAGATCCTTCACCTTATTCAACTCTATATGGGTTCCATCTTTAGTCTTATACAATTCAGTTTCCTTTTCTTTATGCATCCATTGCTTAAATCCAAAATCATTCAATAAATCAAAGAACCCTGGCAAATCTGAAACCTCAAACTCTACTTCTTTCTTGGCATGCACTCCTTTTTTATAAGAAAGCCACTGCTTAAAATTAACTTCTACTTTCTTTCCTCTATCTCTTACACGAATGCTTTTATGGGGATAAGCATTCCGATTAAGACTGAAATATCTATCAACCTTTTTCTCCTTTCCGACATATTTCGCTATTCTTTTAATTTTATCTCTTACAGAATCAGGATTACTGACTTTTATCTTAGCCTCAACCTCTATCCATGACATAATCTAAATAACAAAGAGCACTATTTAAATTTAAACAAAACTAATTTTAAGCTATCGTACAATCAATAGGTCTAAAATCTTCATCACATGTCTTCGCTTCTCCACCTTCAGGAGTTACAACGGCCGCAACACTAAATGTTAAATCTCCACTAAGGGCACTAACATCATATGTTCCACTTCGAGTCTCAAGAGTGCCCAATCCTTCACCAGCTTCAAAAACTTTAGATTGACCATTCATATCTCTAAAGATAACCTTAACATCAGTTACAGTTCCTGAACCAGCACCTCTTTCCCAAGTAACACCATAATTAATGCCGTCAGTAGAAGCACAACTCACAGGCTCTAAATCAACTTTCAAACAATCAGCATTAATTTCTTTTCCAACATCTTGAATAGGTCCTCTTACCGCTGCCCAAATAACTCCAATAGCAACCAAAACTAACAGAATAATAAGCACTGTCGTAACAACACCACTCAAACCCCTCTTTTCCATTATCTATATAGAAATTTCTTATTTATAAATCTTTCTTTATTCTTATCTATGCGCAAACCAAAATTCTTTTACACCTTTTTTAGTTCCATCGTACCTAACAAAACCGAATCTCTCAAACTGAATTACTTCATATTTTCTAAGATGTTCTATCCCAGAATCAGCAAAACCTTCAATCCATTTGCCGTCGGGCATCAACACGCGTGCATCAACCTTATCTGAAACCCAATGTATCTTAGGAATATTTTTATTTTCGATGGAGGTAATTTTCGTTTTTTCATCTAAAGTAAGGTTAAACAGATGCAATAATCTAACTTCTTTTCCTTTCAGTTTTTCCCAATCCTCTCCAGATACAAAAATTTTCTTCCCAACTTTTACGGTTCTCATGTCTTTCTTATCAGGATGTAATGGAAGTTTAGCCTCTTTCAACCCAAGATTATTCTCAATTTCTATTTTAACAGGATTAGCAACAAAAAAATATCTGTTTGTTCCAGCATCAAGAGTTTTTCTGTTTATTGCATACAGAGAGTCAATAGGCACAGTTATATCTTGTCTATTCAAGCCTATTTCTTTAACGAATTCTCTTATAGACTCCTTTAGAATCCCCCTTCTTATCAAACTTTGAATGCTCCAAGTCCTCGGATCATCCCATCCAGTATAAACTCCAGACTTAACTTCCTTAGTAGATTTAGATTTAGAAATTTTTCCAACCAAACCTTCTAACTTAACTATCCCTACATGAATTACTTCTGGGTGTTTCCATTTAAAAATATCCCAAATATATTTTTCCATCTTTGTTTCAATCATCAATTCATTTCCTCTCAGGATATGTGTAATTTTTAGCAGATGGTCATCAATTGCCCAAGACATTTCAAGTGTCGGCCAGACTCGGTATTTCTTTCCCACTCTTGGATGCTCTCTGTCTGAAATTTTAAATAAAACTCTATCCCTAAAAGCAGGATTAGGGTCTGTCATATTCGTCTTTATTCTCATCACTGCCTGTCCTTCTTTTGCGTTAAACATCTCTTTCCATCTTTCCAATTGAATTCCAGGAGGGAATTGCCTACAAGAACATTCAACACCCTTAGCCCTATTCTCTCTTAATTCTTCTTGAATGCAATAGCAAACATAAGCCTTATTTTTTTCTATGAGTTCTTTAGCATATTTGTAATAAATCTCAAGTCGATCAGATTTGTATATAACTGGTTTCTTGTAATTAACGCCAAGCCATTTGAATCCGTCTTCAATAAGATCATAACTTTCTTTATCTGCTTGTTTTTCAACACTTCCAATGGTGTCATCGATTACTAAAAGCAAATCAGCATCATACTCTTCAGCATAAAGCGCATTTAGAAGATAAGTCTTGGCGTTCCCTATGTGCAACGCTCCCGAAGGAAAAGGAGCCAACCTAAATGTCATCTTTCCCGAAACTTCAGACTGTTTCAAGGCAGGCAAACCCTTAGTCTCAAAAACTTTCTTCCTGGCAATTCCTTCAAAATTTTCAAGTTCTTTCAATCTTTCTTTATCATTCATAGAATTAACCTTTTTCACAATTTCAGAAATCAAAGGCATGACGCCCCCAATATCTTCTCTTTTTAATCCATGTTGAAACAATTTTGGCAATATTTTACCAGCATCCGCCTTTCCAAATTTAAGGGCATTTTGCAAGGCATAGGCTATAATTTCTTTTTCAAAAGGTTTCATAAAATGAATAGAATCACCTATTATAAAAACCTAACTTTTGCACAAGGTTGCCCAAACACAAAGCATAAAAACTCAATCAAACTTAGTTTTTTATGGATACAAAAGGAATATTAATCAATGAACTAATTAAGAGAGGATATTCAGAATCGAACAAAAATCGTATTTGGAATATGGCAAACAGGAGTTTATTACACCTAACTCCCGAAATGTCTAAAGTATTCCTGAAACTCTTAGACTATCCTCCCTACAAGAAGAATGTTTTCGAAGTTGAATTAAACTTGGTAAACGATAATGCAAAACTATTTCTCAAAACTATAGGAGACAAACCATTCAATTTAATTGATATTGGTTGCGGTAATGGAATGAAAGCTAAGGAATTCATAAAAAATATGCATGGAAAGCCTAACATAAAATATTGCCCCATAAGCGGTTGCAGTTTTTTGACAGATGTAGCTATAGAAAATATCAAGAAAGGAAATTTCACCAACATTGCAGAATTTAAACCCCATATTGCTGATTATAAAGAGGTAGATGAATTTGCAGGAATAATAAGAACAGACGATTTTCAGAAAAACGTGTTTCTCCTTCATGGTTCAATTTTAGCAAGCTATGAAATAAACGATTTCCTTTTCAAATTGAGTAAAAGCATGTTTTCAGGAGATTACATAATAATCGGAAATGGAATCAGAAAAGGAGAAAGACTTGTAGATATAGATAAGTACAAGAATCAAGTCTTCAAAGACTGGCTTATTCATTTAATGAAATATCTTGGCTTTTCTGAAGATGAAGTAGAATATGATGCAAGGTTCAATGAAAAAAGAGTCGAATTCTTTTTCAAAATAAAAAAAGACAAAAAAATAAGTCATGAAGACAAAGAGATGCAGTTTAAGAAAGGAGACGAGATAATTGTCTTTATTCTTTACAAATACTACATGGAAGAGCTTGAAAATTTCTTCAAAATGTATTTCTGCGATGTTAAAATGGTAAAAGATGAGCATGATGAATATACTCTTGCACTCTGTAAAACGTAATTAAGGCTTTGTCCGGAATAGATTTT